>DBBC01000049.1 GCA_002292025.1 Firmicutes bacterium UBA994 | reverse complement strand
GCCGAAGCCTTAGGCGCTGAGGTGGCTTGGGTTGACGCCACTCGCACCATAACCGTGCAGCACACCCCCTACACGCCGCGGCCTATCGGGGGCACCATTACTTTTGGCGCCACGGCTGAGCCGGTCATCCTTAACCCTATTCTCAGCACCGATTTATTTTCCGCTGACGTCCATGGCTGGATCAGCTACGGCTTGGTCCGCACTGCCGCCGATCTGACTATGCGCAACAGCATTGCCGACCGCTGGGTATGGGACCACGCCAACCTCACCTGGACCTTCTGGCTCAGGCCCGACGTTAAGTTTAGCGACGGACGTCCGCTAACCGCCCGCGACGTTGAGTTTACCTTTGAAACCATTATGCATCCCGATTACGATGGGGTGCGCCGCACGCATGTGGCAGACGTAGCTGAGATCACCACCGAGGGCACCCATATTGTGCGCTTTAGAATGCTCCGTGTTGATGCGGGGTTTGTTTTCAGACTTGGCTTAGGGATTATCCCTTACCATATCCTTGGCCACGTACCGGTGCGCGAGCACCGCGCACACGCCTTTAGCCGCCAGCCGATTGGCGCCGGTCCCTATCTGCTGGAGCGCATTATCCCCGGCCAATTCGCTGTGTTGCAGCGTAACCCAAATTTCTGGATGGCACCGCGCCCGTACATTGAAAGAATCGTGATCAGGCGCTACGCTGACACACACGTAGCGCAGGCCGCCTTTGAAGCCGGAGATATCGACTGGATAAACATAGCGCCCGACGCCGTCGAGCGCGTGCAACGCGACTTCGCGGGCCGCGTTAATTTCCGTGAGTTCCAAAGTCACAGCTACGCTTTCCTAGCGATGAACCTCGAAAACCCCATCCTGCGCGACCGACGCGTACGCGAAGCCTTAAAGCTCGCTCTTGACAGACCGGCCCTAGTGCGAGCTGTGCTTGCCGACCGCGGTAGCGTGGTTCATTCCCACCAAGTTCCCACCAGTTGGGCCAGCGGTGCGCCCAATCTTAACACCTACCCCTTCAATCCAACCCGTGCCCGACAGCTGCTGGACGAGGCCGGCTGGCGCATCCCTCCCGGGCAAACCATTCGCCGCCGCGACGGCTCGCCCACAGGTGAACCGATGCGGCTTAGCATTATGTGGCGGTCTGGGCATGTTGCTTGGCAAGATGTTGCCACCATCGCCGTGCGCCAGTGGCGCGAAATTGGCGTCGACGCCAGAGACCTCTCCATGGAATGGTCAGTTATGCTCCTCACCTGGCAACGCGGTGAGTTTGATGTCGTCGTAAGCGCTTGGATATTACCTGCGGACCCCGACCCCTTCGTATATTTCCATTCCTCACAGGCAGCGCGCGGTGCCGACGGCAGATTCGTCGGCTTTAATCGCCAGCAGTTCCGGAATGCCGAAGCGGACAGACTGATCGAGGCCGGGCGCCTTACGGTAGACGTTGCGGAGCGCCGCGTTATCTACCACCGGGTCGATCAGATCGTAAACCGCGAACTGCCCTTCATTTGGCTGTACCAGCCCACTATGGTGCGTGGCGTGTGGAAGCATGTCGACGGCATCATCGAATCGCCGACCGGCACTATCTTAGGGGAGGCACGCTTTATCAGGAGATAATGACTGTGGCGCAATTTGCCGTTCCGTTTGCCTGCTCTCCTTGGTTAAACGGCGCCTGAAGCAAAAGGCTCCGTCCCTAATGCTTCTTGGCGGGCCAGATAATCCTTCACGGCGGCGTGGAGTGCGTCCGCAGCAAGATTGGAACAGTGCAGCTTCAGGGGTGGCAGCCCGCCCAGCGACTCAGCCACCTGCTTATTGGTCATGGCTAGGGCCTCATGTACAGTTTTGCCGATGGCCATCTCGGTTACGATGCTGCTGGTCGCCACCGCCGCGCCGCAGCCAAAAGTCTGAAACTTAATATCCGTGATGCGTTCGGATGCATCGACTTTAATATACATACGCATAATGTCGCCGCAGCTAATATTGCCTACCTCTCCCACGCCGCTAGGGTCATCCATTACGCCGACATTGCGCGGGTGCCGAAAGTGCTCCATCACTTTTTCATTGTATACGCTCATTACGTTGACCTCCTGCTTTGTCTTTCTGAAAGCGCAGCCTATATATGCCGGCAGGGTTTCTGTTTTACCCCTACCGCTTATGGTATAACGGCGACATCTGGCGCAGCCGTTCTACTATGCCCGGCATCACCGACAGCACGTAGTCAACGTCTTCCGCCGTGTTGTCTATCCCCAAAGTCAGGCGCAGCGAACCATGCGCCTGTTCATGCGTAAGCCCCATGGCCAACAGCACATGCGAAGGCTCCAGCGACCCGGAAGTGCACGCCGAACCGCTCGACACGGCTATACCTTGCATATCTAGGCTCAGAATCAGCGACTCCCCTTCCACATAGCGCACGCTTATGTTGACATTGCCGGGCAGGCGCTGCGTGGGATGGCCGTTAAGCTCTACTTCCGGCAGCGCCAGCAGCCCGGCGATCAGCTTGTCGCGCAGCGCGATAATCTGTACTTGCCTTGCGTTTAGCCCCTCCGTGGCCAGTTCAAGCGCTTTCGCTAACCCCACGATGCCGACATGATTCTCTGTCCCCGGACGGTACTTGCGCTCTTGGCTGCCGCCATGGTACAGCGGTTTTATCCGTGTACCTTTTTTAATATAGAGCACCCCTATACCCTTCGGACCGTAGAACTTGTGCGCCGAGAGAGACAACATGTCGACGCCCAGTTCCTTGACATTCACCGGGATACTGCCCACCGTTTGCACGGCATCGGTGTGAAAAGTTATTTTCCTAGCGTGGGCGATGGCGGCCATTTCTTTAATGGGTTGAATAGCACCCATTTCGTTATTGGCGTGCATAATCGTGGCTAGGATGGTGTCGGGCCGCAGCGCCGCTTGAAACTCATCCACACTTACTAAGCCCTTTTCGTCCACAGGCAAATAAGTAACCTCATACCCCTGCGACGCAAGATAATGACAGGTATCCAGCACAGCGTGATGCTCAATCTTGCTTGTCACAATGTGCCGCCCGTCTTGCTTGCGAGCGAGAGCTACGCCTTGAATAGCGATATTATCTGACTCTGTTCCGCCCGAGGTAAAAAACACTTCGCGCGGGTCAGCCCCGATAGCCTTAGCAACCTTGTCGCGAGCCTCATCTACAGCCTTGCGCGCGTCACGCCCAAAGCTGTGCACGCTAGACGGGTTGCCAAAGTTATCATGCAAATAAGGCAGCATAGCCGCGATTACTTCCGGATGCACCGGCGTGGTAGCGGCATGGTCTAAGTAAACCTTTTTCATTTCAATACCTCCCC
>DBBC01000045.1:9010-9219 GCA_002292025.1 Firmicutes bacterium UBA994 | reverse complement strand
GCAAAGACTCTGAGATTACGCACAAGCGCGCCGCGGCGATGTATCGGCAAGACCACCTCAAACGGGTGCGCAAATCGCATGATAATCCGGCGGTTAGAGAGCTGTACCGCACCTTTATCGGCGAACCAAACGGCGAAAAGGCGCACGCATTACTCCATACACACTACCACGCGCGCTCGCGCTATTGAGTGCGTGCGGAGTGGGAAGTG
>DBBC01000045.1:0-8611 GCA_002292025.1 Firmicutes bacterium UBA994 | reverse complement strand
GTGCTGTTGTTGAGGGGGAGGGGGATTATACATGATTGAGAGTAAGTGTGTGGGCTGCAACGGCCATGCGGAGAGTGACGCGAAGTTTGCGGCTCTTGACGACGTCATAGCAGCGCACAAGGGTCTCGAGGGTGCGCTGATTGTGATCTTGCACAAGGCGCAACACATCTTTGGCTATTTACCCGAAGAAGTGCAGCGTTATGTAGCCAAAGGACTTGAGATTCCACTGGCAGACGTTTACGGCGTGACTACGTTTTATTCGTATTTTTCACTCACCCCGCGCGGCAAATATCGCATTGCGGTATGTATGGGCACGGCGTGTTATGTGCGTGGGGCGGGTGACCTAGTAACCAGATTCGAAAAAGAGCTAGGTATAAAGGTCGGGCAAACGACGGCGGACGGGTTGTTTACACTGGAGGCTTCTCGCTGCATTGGAGCTTGCGGGTTAGCGCCTGTACTGACAGTAGGAGAGAATGTCCACGGCAACATCGTAAGCGCTGAGCGTGTGCCCGATATTCTGCGTAAGTATCAGATAGAGCAATAACGCGCAGAAAGCTGGCTTAGGCCGGCTTTCTGCGCCACAAGGAGGGGGTAAGGTGATAATCATTACGGTGTGCGTAGGAAGTTCGTGTTATCTGCGCGGAGCACACAAGATTGCGACGGCTTTTGAGGGGTCCATCCTACGGCACGGCTTGCGCGGCAAGGTAGAATTGCAGGGTGCCTTCTGCATGAATCGCTGCCTAGAAGGCGTGGCCGTATCTGTCAATGGCGAGCCATTGCCGCGCGCGACAGAGGAAAACTGCGAAGATTTGTTTCGCCGCTACGTGCTGGGTGAGGTGAAGTAAAATGCGCGTCATTCGAGTCCGCCCGGGGCTGTGCAAGAACTGTTACGCATGTATACGTGATTGCGAGGTCAAGGCTACATCCATCAAGCAAGGGCAAGCCACCATCATCGAAGAGGATTGCCTAGCTTGCGGCGCATGCATAGCGGTATGTCCGCAACAAGCGCGGGAAATACGCAACGATGAGCACGCAGTTCATAATTTACTGCGCGGGGCCACCCCCGTGTGGGCGAGTCTTGCGCCTTCCGCAGCGCTAGGGCCGTACAGCCTTGAGCAATGGTCAGGCAAGCTCGCTGACTTAGGCTTCGCCGGCGTGAGTTTGACTAGCTGGGGCTCTTTGTCTGTGTCTAAAGCCTATGCCGAGTTTGCGCGGCGCGAGGGCTGGGTTTTGACTACGGCCTGTCCGGCCGCGGTGAAACTGACGCAGAGGTTCTTCCCTAAATTGGTGCGTTTTCTCGCTGGTGTATCCTCACCCATGGTGACACACACGGTCTGGCTTAAGCAGACTTACGGGTGCAGGGTAGTGTTTATCGGTCCTTGCGCGGCCAAGAAGTACGAGGCGGAACGGTCCGGCCAAGTAGATGTAGCTTTAACTTTTCACGAGGCTCTGCGCTTAGCCCCACCTGCCTCAGCATCCACTGCCGCTCACCTCTCCTTCTCTGGGCAAGGGCTGATGCACTTTCCCTTGGCAGGGGGAGTGGCCTCACAGGTTGACCTTCCCGTCTTGGCGCTTGACGGCACGGATGAACTGATGCGCTTCCTCACACGTGTAGAAAAGGGTGAGGTAGTACCGAAAGGCATCGTCGAGATATCTGTGTGTCGAGGCTCTTGCCTAGGCGGAGCCGCGGCTTTCCGCCCGGAGCTGTCGCTGGCGGAAAAACGGGCCATGCTGCTGGAACTCAATCAAGCGGCATCATATGAAGCACGGGCCGTATTACGCAAACATGTACCTGAGGGTAGGCGCACACACGCGAGTGAAGAAAGTGTGCTGCTGGTCTTGCGACAGCTGGGTAAGACCGAGGCGGCACTTGAACATAATTGTGGCGCTTGCGGATACCACACTTGCCGCGAGAAGGCCGCTGCGGTGGTCTTAGGCCGCGCCGAGCTGGAGATGTGTCTGCCTTATATGCGCGCCAAAGCGGAATCGCTGTCCAATTTAATTCTCGCCTCTACGCCTAACGCCATCGTCGTAGTTGACCGGGAGCTCCTTGTGCAGGAATGGAACGCGGCTGCTGAGCGCATGTTTGGTATTCCTGCGCATAAAGCTAGGGCTAGGCACGTGGGTGAGTTTCTGCCGGAGGAACATTTCAGCAGAGCTTTATCGTCGCTCGAGTCCTATAGCGGTCTTAAGCTGTCTCCGGTGCCTGGGCTGATTACGGCTCTGTCTGTTACACCCGTTAAAGGCGGAGACCTAGTCATGGGCATCTATTCCGACATCACAGCAATCGAAGAACAAGGCCAGGCCCTCGACAAGCTCCGGCAAGAGACGATAGGTAAGGCGCAAGAGGTCATTAACAAGCAGATGCGTGTGGCACAAGATATAGCCAGCCTGCTGGGAGAAACGACGGCCGAAAGTAAGATGCTGCTGTTGAAACTAATACGCGTAGTGCAAGGTGAGAAGTCGTGACCCTTTATTTTGAGTGTTGTCACCGCCAACTCAATAAGTGGGGAGAAGAGTTGTGTGGCGATAACGTCCAAATTGCCCGCACGCCGGCAGGGCTCGTCGCGGTCGTAGCCGACGGGCTGGGCAGCGGCGTGCAGGCAAGCATCCTCTCCACGCTGACCGCGAAAATTGCCGCATCGATGCTCGCCGATGGCGCTGACACCGAGGAAGTCATTTCCACTATTGCCCTCACGCTCCCGGTGTGCCGACGGCGAGAACTGGCCTACTCAACCATTAATATAGTGCGGCTTTCGCCGCAGGGGGACTGTTATGTCGCGGAGTTTGACTGTCCGGAGACGATGGTTTTTCGCGGGCCCAAACTGCAGGATATTTCACGCGTGGAACGCCGTATCGGCACCAAGCTGATAAAAGAGAGCTTTTTTCGCCTTGCGGCGGGGGACACGATTTTTTTGCTTTCGGACGGCGTCATTCACGCCGGTGTTGGCGGCAGCCTCAATATGGGGTGGCAACACGCCAACATTGCCACGTTTATAACCAAATCCATGCAACAGATCAGCAGTTTGCGCAGTATTGTCAACGCCCTGTACCATACTTGCAGTCATCTCTATGCCGGCAAGCCGGGGGACGATACGACGATTCTCGGTATTCGAGCGCGCGAACCGGAACCCGTTTACGTGCTCACAGGCCCCCCTATAGATCCCGCACGGGACAAAGAGATAGTCCGTCGGTTTATCGCGGCCACGGGCCGCAAGGTTATCTGCGGCGGCACGACGGCCCAACTTGTGGCGCGTGAGTTTGGCGTTACGCTGGTTACATCGCTTAAAAGCATGGATGATTCTATTCCTCCCACCACGGATATGCGGGGGGTTGACTTAGTGACAGAGGGCATGCTGACGCTTTCGGCGGCGCTGGCCATCATTCGTACCTTTGCCGCCTCCCTCGACGACATCGAAGACAGCGCTCTGCTTAAGCGTAAGGATGGCGCGTCGCGCTTGGCGGAGATGCTGCTGGTGCGCGCCACGCACGTGCACTTTATGGTGGGCGGGGCCGTTAATATGGCTCACCTTGACCACGCCACGTCCCAAGTCAGTGCCCGCAAACGGCTTATCCTAGACCTCATACATTACCTGCACCAGGCTGGCAAAGAGGTTACCGTAGAGTATTTTTAGCCTATACAGTCCAGCGAACGACGTAAACAGTTTGTTTTCGGAATGTAACTTCTGCTATAATAAGCGCAAGCGACGCATGATCCACCGTGGGTAGTCCCTAAGCGGCGCAGGTGCCGATTGGGCACAGGGATGTCCGAGTAATTACGCACGGGGGGTATTTTGTTTGGAAAAAGAGATTTCACACGGTTTGGCTGAAGCAGATACGCTGCATATTGAACCTGATGTTGTGGCCACCATCGCCGCGCTGGCGGCAAGCGAGGTCCCCGGCGTGGCGGGTATGAGTGATGTTTCTTTGGTGGGGATGTTGCGCAAAAACAACCTTGCCAAGGGGGTAAAAGCCACTGTGGGCGAGCGAGAAGCCGCCATAGATGTATACGTGATCTTGGATTACGGCGTTAAAATTCCCGAAGTCGCATTGCGTGTACAGGAAAATGTGCGTACCGCCATCGAAACCATGACCAGCCTTGTGGCCGTAGAAGTAAATGTACATGTGCAATCCGTTGCCTACCACGAAACTAAACCGGAGACAAAAGGAGAGCCCTTGGTGTATTGAGTTTCCCCACGCGCGGAAATCCAATAAGGAGTTGATGGCATGAATATTTTCGACCGTATCATGTTGACGCTGTATACACTGGCGGTCGCTGCCTTGTCCTTAGTTGTGTTTGGTGCTTATATCGGTTTCCCGCCCGGGTTTTATGCTGCCGAGCTAGGCGCATTGCTTACGCGGTGGGAGGCTGTACTGGCGGCATTGTTCTTCTTTGTTTTCAGTATCCGCTTTCTGTTGTCGGGAATCCGGCGCGAGCGCACGTTTAAAGGGGCGATAACCCACCGTGGGGAGTTAGGCGACGTCCGTATCTCCCTTGGGGCCATTCGCAACTTGGCGCAACGCACGGTGCTTGACTTGCGCGGGGTGCGTACGGCGAAAGTGCGCGTACAACTGAAGGACAAGGGCATAGAGCTTATGATTGAGCTGGCGGTGACACAGGACAGCAACATCCCCGCCTTAACCGCCCAAGTGCAGGAGACTGTGCATCAGCACGTCGAAGCCTGCACCGGGGTGGGTGTGCTGGCCGTCAGAGTGCTGGTAGTAGAAATGTCGCCCACTGCTTCCCGCCCGCGAGTGCACTAGATGACGATGGAAGCAATGCTTCGCGTGTGGCTGACGCACTACCGCGGCAGGATTATCGGCACAGTAGCCGGTATCACCTTTGCACTCGTATACCTGTACTTTGGCCTCTGGCGCACCTTGTTTATCGGGGTCTGCGCCCTGCTTGGCTACTACATTGGCACTAGGTTTGACGCAGATGAGGGTATGCGCTCGCTGCTGGATCGTATCCTGCCCCATCACGGGGACACAACATGAGCCGTCGCACGGCTCGGGCTGCCGCTATGCAGGCGCTCTATCAACTAGATATCGGCCTGATTAGCGTCGATTCCGCACTTGATTACGCCTTTCAGACCGCCGCTTTAGGGTCTGAGGATGAGCAGTTCGCGCGTGAACTGGTGTCTATGACGCTTACCAATTTGGAGTATATAGACGCACTTGTCAGCGCGGTCTTAGCGGAGTGGTCCATTGACCGCTTAGCACGGGTGGATCGCTCTTTACTGCGGCTGGCAGTGTCTGAAATGCTGAGTCAACGCCCAGATGTTCCAGTGGCCGTGATTATTGACGAGTGCATTGAGTTGGCGAAGGAGTACAGCACGGAGGAATCGAGCCGTTTTGTCAACGGCATACTGGGTGCCCTAGCCCGTAAACTGAGCGTGCATCAGCCGTGACCGAAGTTGTACTCGGCGTCGACACCAGTAATTACACGACTTCAGCAGCGCTGGTGTCACTGACGGGAAAAATTTTGGCCGATAAACGCAAGCAGTTACCCGTACCAAGCGGCGCACTAGGGCTCAGGCAATCTGAAGCCCTATTTTTACACATTAAGCAGTGGCCAGAGATTCTGGCCGCAATCCCGCTGCAGGGACAGAGCATCTGCGCGGTAGCCGTAAGCGGCACACCGCGACCACAGGCAGGTTCCTATATGCCGGTATTTATGGCCGGGTATAGCCTAGGATTCTCTGTAGCGCGCGGAGCCGGCGCACCTCTTTACTCGTTTTCACATCAGGAAGGCCACTTGCGCGCAGCGCTTAGCCACTTGCCCGCTCAGCCCACCGCGGATTTTCTGGCCGTGCAGGTGAGCGGAGGCACGACAGATATCCTCTATGTATCGCCCCGCGAAACGGGTGGCTATGCGGTGCGGTTGCTTGGCTCTGGCGTTGACCTGCATGCAGGTCAACTTATCGACCGGGTCGGTGTGCATATGGGAGTGCCGTTCCCGTGTGGTATGTATCTGGACCGTCTCGCGCAGAGTCTGTGTGGTAAGCCTTACCCCATTCCTTCTGCGGTCAAGGAGGGAGCAATTAGCTTTGCGGGGCCTGCTACAGCCGCCATTCGCGCGCTGGATCGAGGTGTGCCGCCGGCGGAAGTGGCCGCGGGCGTGTTCCGCTGCATCTCTAATTCTTTAGAGAAGGTGCTCCGTCATAGCCTAAAGGAGCATCGTACCGGTACGGTGGTCTTGTGCGGCGGGGTAGCCGCCAACTCTCACATTCGCACGCGCCTGATGGAGCGCATGCGTGGGGTTAACTTCGTACCCGCAGCGGGAGATCTTGCGGGTGACAATGCGGTGGGGACAGCACTTTTGGGATTAGACACATTACGGCGAGGAGGATTTTTGCATGGGGATAATCATTGACGGCAAGGTACTGAGCAAGAAAATTAGGGAGGAGGTAGCGGAGGAGATTATCAAGCACGCACTTCGGCCCAAGCTGGCCGTGGTGTTGGTAGGGGATGACCCGGCCAGCCACACTTATGTCGGCAGGAAGGAAAAAGCCTGTCAAGCCGTCGGGATACTTTCGGCGGTACACAGGTTGGGATCGGAAGTAACGCAGGCCGAGCTGATGGCCCTTATTGCCGAACTAAATCAGGACAACAGTGTACACGGCATTCTTGTGCAGCTGCCATTGCCGCGCCATCTGGATCAAATGGCAATTTTTAGCATGCTTAAACCCGAGAAGGATGTGGATGGGCTTCATCCGTTAAATGTGGGGCGCTTGAATTTAGGCTTGCCGGGTGCACTGGTAGCCTGCACCCCCGCCGGGGTGATGGAGATGCTTAAATCCATCAACTACTCGCTCAAGGGCAAGCACGTCGTCATCGTAGGGCGCAGTAATATAGTCGGAAAACCCATGTCAACACTGGCTCTGCGCGCTGACGCGACAGTCACCGTCGCTCACAGCTCTACCGTGAACTTAGCCCTGCACACTCGCCAGGCCGATGTGCTGATTGCCGCGGTGGGGAAGCGCGACTTCATCACGGCGGACATGGTCAAGCCGGGGGCGGTAGTGATTGACGTAGGTACCAACAAAGTGGGAGACAAACTAGTGGGTGACGTAGATTTCGCAGGCATAAAAGATGTCGCCGCGTATATTACTCCCGTCCCGGGAGGAGTCGGTCCCATGACCATTGCCATGCTGGTCAAGAACACGCTGCAGGCTGCGAAAATGCAGCATGGCTAAACCTCTTTCCGTCTCTGCGCTGACCAATATCATTCGGGACACCCTTATTTGCGAGCGCCTGACTAATATTTGGGTTAGCGGTGAGGTGTCAAATTTTAAGGCGCATACTTCGGGACACTATTATTTCACGCTTAAAGATGACCGTGCCGCTATCCGCATGGTTATGTGGCGAAGCAAAGCAGCTGCCTTGACCTTTCGCCCCACCGACGGCATCAAGGTGTTAGCGCGGGGCAGCATCGGCGTCTACGAGCGTGACGGTAATTACCAAATATACGTGGATAGGCTGGAACCGGACGGGTTGGGCTCGCTTTACTTAGCGGCGGAACAACTTAAACAACGGCTGGCTGCCGAGGGGCTGTTTCGTGCCGAACGCAAGCGCCCATTGCCCCGCTTTCCTCGCCTCGTAGCGGTACTGACATCCCCTACCGGTGCCGCCGTGCGCGACATCGTGACGGTTATGGGGGATCGGTGGCCGCTGGCGCAAATATTGGTCATCCCGGTAGTGGTGCAGGGCGCTGAGGCCCCGCCATCCATCGTGAGCGCGTTGGCTGCGATAGCGGATTTGCCCGAAGCAGAGGTAGTAATACTAGGGCGCGGCGGAGGTTCAATCGAGGATTTGCAGGCTTTTAACGATGAGCGCGTGGCGCGTGCCATCGCAGCTTGCCGAGTGCCGGTGATATCCGCGGTAGGACATGAGACTGATTTCACTGTAGCGGACTTAGTGGCCGACCTGCGTGCTCCGACCCCTTCCGCGGCAGCCCTGAGTGTTGTACCTGACCGAGAAGAAATAGGGCGCTACTTGACCGGGGTGGCATCGCGTATGCACAGAGATATGGGGGGAAGGGTCTCCACTCTGCGACAGTATCTCGACTATCTGTCGGCACGATTCCAGTCGTTGTCACCGGCCGGGGCCATTGCCCGCAAGCAACAAACAGCGGCAGAGTTTTTGCTGCGTATACAGCACTCCATGCAACGACGGCTGGAAGAAGCGGGTGCCTCTCTGGCACAACAAGCTGTACGTCTGCAGGCGATCAGCCCTTTGCATGTGCTGGCACGAGGCTACAGCGTGACACGCGTGGGAGACAGAATTATAAAATCCGCGGGGGAGGTATTGCTGGGCGATACTCTTACCACGACACTGCATAACGGCACAGTTTACTCGGTGGTAACCGGAAAGGAGGAGGGACATGAACTTCGAGCAGGCCCTAAAGGAATTAGAGGAAATCGCGGCTAAACTCGAACAGGGCGACCTGCCGTTAGAGGCAGCGTTGTCGCTCTACGTGCAGGGAGTAGAGGCACTGCAGGCGTGTCAGGCGTTACTCGCGGAAGCGGAGCAGAAGGTGGAAATACTAGTCAAAGATACACGTAAACCTTTCTCCCGTGAGGCACAGATATGAAGAGGTTTGATCTCG
>DBBC01000117.1:3864-4481 GCA_002292025.1 Firmicutes bacterium UBA994 | reverse complement strand
TAAAGCCCGCGCGCTCGCAGTAGCGAATATACATGCGCATCAGCATAGCCGCCCAATCCTGCGAGTCCACACCACCCGCGCCGGGGTGAAGCTCCAATATGGCGTTATGGCTGTCATAGGGGCCGGCAAGGAGCAAGCTAAGCTCAAGCTGCGCCGCACGCTCTTGCGCTGGCGGCAATCGCCGTCCCGCTTCGTTTAGCGCGTCATCGTCTGCTAGTTCTTCCGCCAAAGCGATTAGCTCGGCTAAGTCTTCCCCTTCACGCGCCAAGTCACTCCAGCGCTCCACTTCACCGCGCAGGTGCGCGAGGCTAGCCAGCACCGCTTGAGCGGTGCTCTGCGTCTGCCAGAAATCCAGTGCCAACATCTGTTCTTCTAGGGCCTTAATGCGCGCTTGTTTTGCCTCTAGGTCAAAGCGACCCCCTAAGTTCTTGGACCTTAGCTTGCAGTCGCTCCGCTTGCTGGCGCAATTCTACTGCGTTTATCAACATAATCCTCCTTATTCGTAACTATTCAGCCTAGCTCAGGCAATCTCTACTGGGTGAGCGTGTGTGGCCCTTCGTGTCCTTCGTGGATCGAATGCCCAGATGCCTGAGCATTGTTTTTTGTCTTTTGCTTTT
>DBBC01000117.1:0-3524 GCA_002292025.1 Firmicutes bacterium UBA994 | reverse complement strand
TCTTTTGCTTTTTGTCTTTTGTCTTTTGTTTAAGCTTCCCTGCCGCAGCACTTCTTGTATTTCTTGCCGCTTTTGCAGGGGCAAGGGTCGTTGCGGCCGAGGGTGGAGGACGCGGTACCACCGCCTTTAGGCCGGGCCACTGGCCGAGCCGGAGGCAGGGCCGGTCCCCTCCCCCCTTGCGCTGTGCGCGGCTCGCTCACCACTTGCACGCGGAACAGATAGCGCACCACGTCCGCCTTAATCTCCTCGATCATTTGCGTAAACATATCGAAGGCTTCGAGTTTGTATTCGACCAAGGGGTCCTTTTGCCCATAGGCCCGCAGTCCGATGCCTTGACGCAACTCGTCCATATTGTCAAGGTGCGACATCCATTTGCTGTCGACCATGCGCAGGATAATGACGCGCTTTAGGTCATGCCAAATGTCTAGGCCCACTTGTTCCGCCCGCGTGCCCAGCGCGGTGTGCGCCAGCTCTTTAAGTTCCTCGGCCAAACCTTGCTTAGTAAACTGCCGCCACGACTCCGCATCCACGTTAGGTAGCGGCACAACTTCCAGCAGCGCGGCCTTAAGCCCGGCTACGTCCCATTCCTCGGGGTACGTTTTGTCGGGGATATAGGCGTCGACCGCACGCTCGACAAGTTCGTCCACCATGCCTTCCGCTACGCCCGCCAGTTCGCCCGTCAACGCTTCACGGCGCTGCCTATAGATCACTTCGCGCTGCTTGTTTAGGACATCGTCGTATTCCAGCACATGTTTGCGCAAGTCGAAGTTGCGCCCCTCCACGCGCTTCTGCGCGCGCTCGATAGCGCCGGAAAGCATACCGTGTTCTAGGGGCATGTCTTCTTCCACGCGCAGCTTATCCATCAGCGAGGCAATCATCTCCCCGCCAAACAAGCGCATCAGGTCATCCTGCAGCGAAAGGAAAAACTGTGAGGAGCCGATGTCGCCTTGCCGGCCGGAACGTCCGCGCAGCTGGTTGTCGATGCGGCGCGCCTCGTGCCGCTCGGTACCTAAAACGTGCAAGCCCCCCGCGGCCAGTACTTGTTTGTTCTCTTCCTCGGTTAGCCGACGCCACTTGGAGAGCTCTGCTTGGTAGCGCGTGCGCAAGGCGACAGCCTCGTCGTCGTGACGCAAACTGAGGCCAAACAGCTCCTCCGGCTGCACACCCTCCGCCACTAAGGCGTGGCGGGCCAAAAACTCCGCGTTGCCGCCCAGCAAAATATCGGTGCCGCGACCAGCCATGTTCGTGGCAATAGTGACAGCCCGGTAGCGCCCAGCTTGCGCCACAATCTCTGCCTCGCGCGCGTGGTGCTTGGCGTTAAGCACTTGGTGGGGGATGCCGCGCTTTTTTAGCAGCGCGCTTAAATGTTCGGACTTGTCGATAGAGACTGTTCCCACCAAAATGGGCTGGCCGGTGGCATGGCGCTTAGCAATATCTTCGACTACAGCTTGGTACTTGGCGGGCTCGGTCTTAAACACGACATCGGCTAGGTCTTGGCGGATCATGGGCCGATGGGTGGGCAGCACGACAACGTCCACTTTATAGATATGGCGAAACTCTTCTTCCTCGGTTACGGCGGTACCCGTCATGCCGGCCAGTTTTTCGTACATGCGGAAGTAATTCTGAAAAGTAATGCTGGCCAGTGTCTGACTCTCTTTTTCGATTTTTACGCCTTCCTTGGCCTCAATCGCTTGGTGCAGACCCGCGCTGTAACGGCGCCCGTGCATCAGGCGGCCGGTAAACTCGTCCACGATAATAATTTCGCCGTCTTGGTTGACATAGTCGCGATCTAGTTTCATCAGCGCTTTAGCGCGGATGGCTTGGTTTAAGTGGTGCTGCAGGGTGAGATTGGTGTTGTCGTAAAGGTTCTCTACGCCGAAGGCGCGCTCCGCTTTATGTACGCCCACTTCTGTGGCGGTCACCGTCTTTAGCTTTTCGTCTACGGTGTAGTCCAGCTCCGGCTTAAACGAGGCCACCAGCCGGGCAAAGCGATGATAAAGGTCGGTAGATTCGTCAGACTGGCCGGAGATAATCAGCGGCGTGCGCGCCTCGTCGATCAGGATACTGTCTACTTCGTCCACAATGGCGTAGTGGAGCTTGCGCTGCACCATTTGACTGGGTTCGGCCACCATGTTGTCGCGCAAGTAGTCAAAGCCAAACTCGTTGTTGGTGCCGTATGTGACATCTGCCGCATACGCGGCGCGCCGCTCGGCAAACGAGAGCCCGTGCACAATCAGCCCTACTTCAAGGCCGAGGAAGCGATATATCTGCCCCATCCACTCGCTGTGAAAGCGCGCTAGGTAGTCGTTTACGGTGACAATATGTACGCCGTGGCCGGGGAGGGCGTTAAGGTATGCGGCTAAAGTAGCCACCAAGGTTTTGCCTTCGCCGGTTTTCATTTCGGCGATGCGCCCGCTGTGCAGCACCATGCCGCCCAAAAGCTGCACATCAAAGTGCCGTTGCCCGATCGTGCGCTTAGCGGCTTCGCGCACGGCGGCAAAAGCATCCGGCAAGAGGTCGTCAAGCGAACGCCCGCCGGCAAGACCGGCGCGCAAACGGGCGGTGGTATCCCGCAGAGTGCTGTCGCTAAGCTGTGTATACTCGGCTTCCAGCGCGTTAATGCGCACTACCGTCTGCTGCAATCGTTTGATGTCGCGCGCGTTAGAGTCAAACAAATCTTTAATCAGCTTCAGCATAAAAAAACCCCCTTAACAAAACAAGCTTTCGCTACGGAAAGCTTGGTGACACATGCTATTCTATCATTCGTTCTGCAGGCTCGCAAGTAGGCTGGCTTTGGCGGCTGCTACCTCCTGTAAGCCGGCTGCCTCTTCGCCTCGCTCTTGCATTAGCTCCTCCATGGCGCGCACTACCTGCGGGTCAAACTGTCTGCCGCTGCCGTTTCTAATTTCCTCCAGCGCAAAGGTGACCGGTCGCGCCACGGTGTAAGTGCGCACCGAAGTAATGGCGTCAAAGCAATCGGCCACGGCAATAATACGCGCCCCGAGCGGGATTTGCTCGCCGCGCAAGCCGCTCGGGTACCCACACCCGTCGTAATGCTCGTGGTGGTAGCGCACGTAGCTGGAAATAGCTCGCAGCGGGGAACTGCGCGCCACAATATCCGCGCCTACCGTGGCGTGCACGTTTACCGTCAGCTTCTCTGCGTCGTCGTAGCGCCCCGGCTTGTTTAAGAGCTGGTCCTTAATGCTTATTTTGCCCATATCGTGCAGCAGTGCCATAAAAGTCAACTGCTCGAGGCGCTCGCCCTTCCAGCCGAGGCGCTTACCCATCTCTTGCGTGTAAAAGGCTACGCGCGCGGAATGCCCGCCGGTGTAGGTGTCCTTGGCGTCGATGGAATCTGCCAGCGCGTGCACCGTCTCTACATAGCTGCGGCGCGCGTCGCGGTAAAGCTGCAGTGACATACGCGCCAAGAACAGCGGCAACAGAAAGAGCAATACCGCCACATAGCCGGCGCCGGTGTAAAGCACGGCAATCAGTATCGCCAGCGGCGCGGTGGCAAAGTAGGC
>DBBC01000040.1 GCA_002292025.1 Firmicutes bacterium UBA994 | reverse complement strand
CCCTGAAGGGCGCCCGGCTCGCACCCTCTGGCAACGGCTACAGCTCTTGCCGGGGGCCAGTATGGTGAAGGCGCAACTGCTGACAGGACGCACGCATCAGATTCGCGTCCACTTCGCTCATATCGGTCACCCCGTTGTCGGAGACGAGGTGTACGGCTCAAAGTCGCCACTCATCGCGCGACAAGCATTGCATGCCAGTACAATCTCTTTTATCCACCCCGCAACACTCGAGCGCATCAAGGTCGCTGCCTCCCTGCCGGCGGATATATCTGCTTTGCTTACGGTCCTCTCTGGTGGTATACTAAAGACAGACTCAACTGAACATGCAAATTAACGGGAAGGAGGACTAATAGGTGAGCAAAGAGAAAGTCGTTAAAAAGGAAACAAAGAAGCCAAAGCAAGATAAACCTAAGAAGGAAAAAAAGGTGTATTAATTGAGTTTGCCAAAACATGCAAATGCATGTGCTGACCAAGGCTTGGCCTTGGTCACCTTAGTTCAACGGGGGGATGCTGGTGTTTGCGTCACGTGCTTTTCGCGGGGCGGCATGGGTTCTTTTGATATTTCTTATCATTTTGGTAGGGAGCGAAATCTCCTTTGTCTTTACGCCGGTGCTGCTGGTAGTGGGGGCGCTTTTTTGGCCTGTAATCATAGCTGGGTTGCTCTACTACTGGTTCTGTCCCGTCGTGGACTGGTTAACATCACGCCGGCTCCCGCGCGCACTAGCCATACTGTTTGTCTATGTCTTTGTCGCCACGTTGCTAGGGTTGATCGCTACGATGCTTGTTCCACTGCTGCGCCAGCAATTGGCCAGCCTTATCGGCAATGCACCTCTGTTGATTCGGTCATTGCGCGAGCGCCTGCTGGCACTAGAAGAGCACGAATGGATATCGCGCTTTTTTGCTCACGGCGCGTTTACCCTCGAGGAGATGGTCAACCAATTGACTTTGATGGTCAATAACATGCTCCTGACTGCCGGGCAGCACATGGCCCAACTATTTGAGATGACCACAAATGTGGTGACCACACTTGTGCTTATCCCCTTTCTCTTGTTCTATATGCTACTTGACGGTCACCGCTTGCCAGAAGCGCTTGTCAGCTGGCTGCCCCGCCGTCACCGCTCTGAAGTTAAGTCCGTGCTTTATGGCATGGACAGAGCACTCAGCACCTACATTCAGGGGCAGGCGTTAGTGTCACTAAGTGTAGGGGTTCTCGCGTTAATTGGTTACGTGATCATCGGGATTAACTACTCGCTAGTACTGGCCATTATCACAACGGTCACCAACATCGTGCCTTTTGTCGGCCCGATCATAGGCACATTACCCGCCTTAATCGTAGGCATAATCCACTCTCCCGGCATGGCTTGGCGGGCCTTGCTCGTAATGATAATAGTGCAGCAAATAGAATCGCTGCTTATTTCCCCACGCATCATGGGCAAAAAGTTCGCCAGCCACCCCGTCGCCATCATTCTCGTGATTTTGGCGGCGGGCCAGCTGGCAGGTTTCGTTGGCGTGCTACTGGCCATACCGGCTTACGCCGTCTTGCGCGTGGTACTGAGTCACTCCTATATGTTAGTGCGCCTGTTGCGTGAACCTGCTAAACCGAGCTGAGAGAAGCGACTAGAGCAATACTGCCCGTCCCAAGCAAAAAGTAAGAAGATTTAATCAATCCATATGCCGACAAGACCGATGCGCACCACCTCAACAATAGTGACGAAGACCGGGATAACCGCTAAGGCAAGGTACAGACGCTGCTTGCGGATCTTGGCAAGCTTAACGTAAATCAGAAAAAACCCTACCCATCCCGCACCGTAATGCAGGATTAACCACCCCAAATAAACTAGCACAGAACCCGAGAGTATATCGCCGAGGATTAGTTCTCCAAACGGCATCCACATAAACATAAAAAATGTAAACGGCTCCTGCCACGGGTCGCCTGCGCCGATGCTATATGCATCTAAAATTGCTAGAACTACGGCGTTTATAGCCAAGGGCGTGGAGGCAAGGACAACTTTATAAAAAGCCTCGCTCATGCCTAACTTATACCCCTCTTTGGCATGGAAGTACTTATCGATGGCGGCGACGCCCAAAATGACCACGAAAGGGGTCAGGAAAATAACAGCCGCAATAAACCATACCGGCAGCAAACCCCCGCGTGACAGTTCCCGGCGTATAAACGGATACCGGTCAAGCCAATATAGCACCGCGAGGGTCCCCGGCACGACAAGGGATAAAATAACCTTGCCCGCTTTTATCATCTCGCCGCTGTTCATTATCTTTCCCCTCTCCCCAAATTATTACGAGGTTCAATAATTTAACCACCAAGAACGTTTGGGGCGCAATTGATTTTTATGTACCATTAAATGTAAATAGGAGTCGTAAGGGTTCAGGACTGGACAAATCTAGGCTCATAGATTACCATGTAATCAAAACTCTATTTCAGGGAGGCTGATAACATGGACAACAAAAAGAAAGGCCGAGATAACGATAATACGCGGGAGATTATGGGCCAATACAAGGAGAACATGAGAATACTTATCAAACAAGGAAAGCTCACCCATCGGGAATTGGAAAAACACTTAACCGATGTTATGAACAAGATGTCACAGGAAGTACGGAAAACAACAACGGAGCTATTGAAGGAAGCGGAGGAAAACGAGGAAAAAAAAACTGTGCCTGCCCGTGGTGTGGACAAGAAACAAGAATAAATGCCAAAGAGGCGAAAATAGAAGTACTAACGACACAAGGCCTTATTGCGCTAGAACGAAACTGGTATGTCTGCCGTCGCTGTAGCAAAGACTTTAGCCTCGTCGACACGATGCTGGGACTGGATGAGGTTGGGCACAAAACGACGCCTGAAATGGCAGCGAAAATTGCGTATGCCGGGCAAATGGCTCCCTCATTCGAAGCTGCGGCACGGGGTTTTGAGTATTTGTCGGGGCTCAAAGTCAGCGCATTTTTGATTCGACAAATTACTGAAGAGACAGGGCAAAAAGTTCATGCGCAACAGATGGAAGCGGCCGAAACGGCCATGGCTCAGCCGGAAGAAGCCATTCCTTTGGTACCGCCGCATCAGCAGAAGCCTGGGGCGCTTTATGTGATGGCGGATGGGTCTCAGGTGAACACGCGCGAACAAGGGCAGGACGGTTCGAGTTGGAAAGAGATGAAGTTGGGGCTAGTTTACAGTGACGTTCATGTTCTCACTCGTAGGGGAGGACGGCCCGTCCTTATGGATAAAGAATACGTGACGTATTTTGGTGGGGTGGAGGGTTTTAAAAAGTTGCTTTTTTGTGCGGCAGTGCAGGGTGGTTATGGCAGCTTACAAAAAACAATCGTAATGGGTGACGGTGCGCATTGGCTCCGGAACATGTACGATGAATTGTTTCCTGATGCCATACAGGTGTTGGATTATTATCACATGTGCGAGAATGTGTATACCTACGCTAGATATCTATACCCGACGGATGATGCGCGTAGAAAGGACTGGGCGGAATCCGTGATTACCAGAATAGACGAAGGAGATTTGGACGAAGCATTGGCCTCCATTCCTGCTGCCTATGCTGCTAGGCTGCCGGCGGGGGTGCCGAACTTGCGCACCTACTTATCCAACAATCGAGATCGGATGAACTACAAAGCGCTACGGCAACAAGGGATCAATATCGGAAGCGGTGCGGTGGAAAGTGGAAATAAGAAAGTAATTCAGCAGCGGATGAAGCAATCCGGCATGCGATGGAACATTAAATCGGGCCAGTCTGTTGCGTCGTTACGGGCAAAAAGTGCCAGTGGGCGTTGGGAGGAAGTGGAGTGCATTTTACATGTAGCATAGGACCTCCTATTTACTGGTACATAATCTAAAATTGCACCCGATGCACTCTTGCCCTTGACAATTCGCACCACCGATGCAGTGGTGGCAACAGATATCGGGCTGTACTGGCGACGAGACACTACACGAACGACAGCAACCAGATCGGCGTCAGCTGTTATCTCTTCGATGGTATCAACTATGTCTAGGTACGTGACTGATGTTTTCATGGGACCGTCAAACCGAAACAACTCAGTCACGATAGCGTCAGAGTCGAGTTCAGCGACGGTTACGTTCCCCCTCAATCCTGATGACCAAGCAAGCCCAAAGACCCCAGTCATAACTAGGGCTGATGCGATCAGCACCGGCAACAGATAACTCCTGCTCATAGTTCCGTTTCCCCTCTCTCAAAACCTAGTCAATGATATACATGCTTCTCATGTGTTGCCTGTCCTGTAGCTGGGGCGTGGTCACGTTGTTCATCGCATGGAACATCAGCTGTGTTGAGTTGGAATTGTGTCCGCTGCAACCTAGGCCATGACCGTGTTCGTGTGCTGCGATGTTGAGCCACTGGGCATGGCTGAACCCGCTCTACTCATTTCCCATAATAGACGCTAGGACTTTCAGCGCCGCCATAGTGCTCTCCCAGGTTGTTTCCAAAGCCACATCATACTTGGCATGCACATCGAGCGATACGTAGCAAAATCCGAATCTAGTCTTCGATTGTAAAATATATCTTTTTAATTTCGCTTCTCGGCTAACGGTGATTACGTTTGTATCGGGTAGTAGTGAAATTATTTCGATGGCCATGTATGTAACCGGAGTAAAGGGGATCATGGGTATATCAACAGGACTGTCGGATGGACTCTGACCCGTGAGGGCAACGACCCTAAAGCCACCGGTGGTAGACCAGAGTGTTTCAAGGTGCCCTCGCAGTTCCTCAAAGGGGAAAATCTTTTGTTTGGCGATAGTTTGAGTTAAAACAATTGCATGCAGACGATGCATCCGCAGTAAAGGGCTATCTCTCAGCTCCGTGTGGGCTGACCGCAGAATGTCACCCGCCCTAGCTTGCACCGAGACCGGAACATCTAGGTCCAGTTCTCTGGTAAGCCGAGCAAGGGCGGCGAATTCCTCTAAAGAAAGGTAGCTGGCTTCCCGCAATAGTCGCTGGCTGACACGTTGCTTAAAATCGTGGATAAGCTCTCGATCAGGCCGCTCTTCGAGCAATCTCCATGCCATTAAGGCGTAATACCACTCTGCGAGACTTCTGCCAGCATCTTGCATGAAGCCGCGAACAAAGTTTTTTAGTTTTCTGCGGTCAAACTGGTCATAGCCGATCTCCGAGGCTACGTATAAAGCCGCATAAGTGCTTCTTATAGTAGATGGCCCGAGATGGGCGAAAGTCAACCAGCCACCTTCAATTCGGTACCGGTTTACCTTACCGATTACGGTTTCTAGGTCGGGGTAAGCTTTCCCTACATTCTTGGTCAGTTTGACCAAGAAGTTTATCGTCAGTAAGTTGGGGTCAATGATCCCTTGAAAAATATGGGTGCCTTCCTTGGGAAGGCGAGGCAATACTTCGGTTGCCATAAGCTGCTTCACCCGGTCGAGATCTAGGTTTATATCAACCCCCCTTGCAGCGATGGCCACGAACTGATTAATCATCTCCGCAAAACTGAGCCCCAGCCAAAAGAAACTTTCCGCTATGAAACCTTCATTCAGAACCAATTCCACCGCTTCTTCAAGAACCAAAATATATCGTTCCGGTAAAGTGTAGCCCGGTGTCAACTTGAGAATATGGTACAGAATCCACACGTTTTCTAGTTTTTCAGCCTTTTTCCCCGTGCTCGGTTCTAGTTCCCTCTGTTCTTGCAAACGAGAGTCGAGGTGCCGCCTTAAGTATTCTGCTGCCTGTCGGAGCGGTTCATCCTCTTTGTCGTGCCCTAAGATACGCAATGTCTTGACAGCATATCCCGTAGCGACGTGGTTGGCCTCACCCGCTTGATGTTTATCTTTGGACCACAGGTAAAATCCTCCATCTTCCGCTTGTAAGCTTAAAACAAAATTAGCCGCTCCCTCGGGATGTTCTGGGCTGCTTCCTAAGCGATGCAGACTAGCAACCGCCCAATAAGCCGCGAAAAGCGGTGGAGCGTGCTCCGGCGGGTCAGCGGGGCAATCGAAGCTACCGTCCTCTTGCTGGATGGAGTTGATCCACCGAACGATTTCCTCGGGATTTTTGATGCTTCTCCCCGCATTCTGCAATAACTTTATTGCTTGGTGGGTGGTGTATAGATTCGGCTGAAAAGCAGACATGCTATATCGACCAAACCAAGCGACCTCCTCCGTTTCCACATAGTTTATCCTCAGAAACCAAGCGACATCCTCAAGCCATTGCTCACCCAACAGGGCCGCCCATTTTTCCGGCGTCGAAACCACCGAAGTAGGGGCCATCGGCCAAAGATAGAGATAACCTGCCAGCAGAGCTGAAACTATTAGACCAATCAAAACTCCCACAAAAACCCGCCTAGTAAGAAAACTTCTCACTACAAACTCTCCCTTAATCTAGGATTCCGAACTGCTGTAACCGAACGCCCGTCTTTCGCAAGTCCCGTGTGGAAGAGAAAATGGGCTGGCCCGCCGTTTGATGGGGCCAGCCCATTTAGATTCAAACGCGGGTTTGCGTGAATGCGCTCACCCAATGGGTGCCAAAGAGGTGACTGCCGAAAGCGGACTTCGTTACACCAGTAAGTGTCCCTCCCAGCCCGGTCGCTGAAACACCTGTATAAGAATGTGACGTGCGCCACGCGTGTCTTAAGGTATCATGCGCGAACCAGTTGATTGTATCGCCACTACCCGAAAAACCTACGCCTGGAGGAATAGATAGCGACACGACACCCCAACCATGAAACCGCCACGACTCGGAGAGTTTTCTTTGGTCCGACATGGACTGTGGTATCCAACCAAACCAAGCAGTTTCCGTCAAACCATTAACTGTGTCGCGATCGATCGTGAGGCTGACGAGGGCGCGAGTAGCTGTACCCTTTTGTCTGGTACGTACAGCCGAATTCCCAAATGGTGCGTCATCCCACGTATCGAACGGCCTCGGAACAAAATAGGGATGAATAGGAATCGCCTGAACACCTGCGTCTGTTTTTGAAACACCTACGGGTGGCTGAGTTTGTCGCAGAAGCTGTAAAACGACATCCTCTTTGATGGAGGCATTCTTTTCGCACTTATCCGGCCCTCCAAAACTAAGGAGAATGCTGCCCGGCGTATTATGGATAACTGTTACTCTTGAACCGTCCTCAAACTCATACGCCGTACGGCCGGAAACCGAGCACGTGGTTTTCACTGGCCACTCCCATTGGCTCCGCTCTCTCGGCACAGCTACCGCGACCGGTGCCAGAAAAACCGGCACCAGAAGGGCTAATGCCGCAATCATTAATACCACCCTGAAACCCAGAGTTTTCATTCAGATTACCTCCTGATTCAATTTTTAACCACTCCCTTTGCGCTCGTCGACGCCCTGCTCACCTGAACCCATTTAGCTGATCGCCCTTGGCTCTCACCTCCCTTAGACGTAGCGAGCGTCCAACATGTTCCTTATCTCTGTTAATTTGACTGTTGGGTGGAACATAGTAGCAGCGATAATTCGAGCGAACATATCTGGCAGCTTATCTGTCGGCGCCTATTGGTCCGACATAGACTAGAATTTGTGTCCCACATCAGTACGCTACTCGTATGTATCCTTCTCGTAGGCCAGAAACACCGCATAGCCTAGTGTGGGCGCCTGCTCGTGCAAGTAGTCAGGCATTCCGTCTCGGTTCGCCCGTGTACTGCCGTCACTATATAGATTCGATTGGGTCATTGCCGGGAAGTATTAGAGCTCGTTTTGGTGACAAACAAGGGGATTAAAGACAGAATGCTACTCGGGTCGGCCTATGGTGTAGGTACGTGGCTTAGGGTGGGCGTCGTCTGCGGGCCAGTTGACAGGCGCAGTGCGCAAAAACTTCAGAGCTTCCTCTGGCATATGCGGCAGTGCTTCTGGGAATACGGCGGCGATCAGCTCGCCAAAACTTATCTCGGTGTTGCGCAAGCGATTGAGTGTGCCAATCTGCATGGCATCAGCCGTTGCTATGCCCTTGACATTTGTGCGCCAAGGGAACGGGTGTTCTGGAGATTAGCGTGCCATTCCCTGCATTTATTTGCTGACGGACCGCCCACCCCCGGCAATGAATGGGATACCAACAGAGAGCCCCAGAGCAAACATGTATACAGGATTGAAAATCTCACGGAAGTATTCGTCAAAGGGCACAAGTACATACCCTAGGCGGGGGTATGTTATCTCCGCCCACGCATAATCGACAACTAGGCTGATAAAAAATAGTACTGTGGGTGCGATGCAGGATAAGATAATATGCCTGCGGTCGTCGACGTTGAGTAAGCCAAACCCTACTACAAGCAAGGCAAAACCCAGCCCCTCCAAAAGGGATGGATACAACTCAAGATCCAATAAGACCAGCGCAGCTCCTAGACTAACCAAGAAGATCGCGGCCGCCCTCCTCTTGCTCATGCGATAAAACTTCCTTTCTCGATGTATTCTTTCTCGGGAACTCATCAGCGAGTCTCCACTGCTTGGGGTCTAAGAGTTTTATGTTGCCCTCCAGATGTCCTAACAGCCTCACATGGCAAGAGCGAGTAAAGTGCGGACTTAACATGTCCTGTTGGCGCAATGGGGCAGGTTGATCAAGGGCCTTGACCAAAAATCCCCACACCGTGGAACAAGGCGCGTGAACGAACTACCCAGCAAGCGCGTTTCTAGAGTCAGCGTGCCATTCCCTGCACTTATTTGCTGACAGATCGCCCACCGCCGACAATGAATGGGATACCAACAGAGAGCACCAGAGCAAATGCGGTTGCAGCACGGAAATACTCACCGAAGTATTCGCCAAAAGGCACATTTATACCACTTGGGTGGGGAGATGCTAGCTCCGCCCACGCATAATCGACTACTAGGCTGATAAAAAATATTACTGTAGGTGTGATGCAGGATAAGATAATATGCCTGCGGTCGTCGACGTTGAGTAGGCCAAACCCGACCACAAGCAAGGCAAAACCCAGCCCTTCCAAAAGGGATGGATACAACTCAAGATCCAGTAAGACCAGCGCAGCTCCTAGGCTAACCAAGAAGATCGCGGCCGCCCTCCTCTTGCCCATGCAACAAAGCTTCCTTTCTCTATGTGTGCTTTCTCGGGAACTCATATGCGAGTCGCTACTGTTTTTGGCCTAAGCGTTCCATGGTGTCCTCCAGATGTCCTGCCCGCCTCACATGGCAATAGCATGTAAAGTGCGGCAAAAGATGGGGCTATTGAAAAGGCGCCAAATGCCCTGTGGGGAGGGCATTTTAACCCTCCCCTATCACAATCTCTATTTGGATCGATTCTCTTCAATATACCAGTAAAGTGATGGTATATGTCGCCTGAATTCATTCTCCATAAACGCATTGTCTACGGAGGTGTCGGCCAGAAAAACCCTAGCATCATCATTGACCTTCTTGAGAAAGCGGGCACTAATTACCCCCATGCACTCTATGATGCCTTGCAACTCCGATGAAGAATGTGTAAGCATAAGAGTTAAACTGTCCCTTGGAACAAGCTCTGAAGACGAAGGCTTACCTGAAATAGTCATTCTTTCGTTATTAGGGGTTATGGCCCTTATCGCAAATCGATCGACCTTGATACGATACTTGGCAACGAACCGCTCAAATTCATTAATACTTAATGGCGAGTTAAACGTAAACGTCGTCAGTATATCGTTCCTGCCTGTCGCAAACAGCCGGTCTTGTTTTACTAGCACTTTATTTCTATATGCCATCAGCCCCGTTGTGCTAGTGTCTCGTGTTGCAATGTAGTACATTTCTAGCACCTGAGCCTTATTCCTTTCGAGCCTGACCTTGACGTCTTGCGCGCGTTCCGCAGCTCTAATGATCTGAGAAGGCTCAACAGACACAAAGCCCATTTCAAGAATCAAAAAAGCAGTTAGCAACATACCAACGACAGTTAGCCCGATGAGTTTTTTCAAGATTTCTTACCTCCCTTAATCAACTCTC
>DBBC01000132.1 GCA_002292025.1 Firmicutes bacterium UBA994 | reverse complement strand
GATAGTGCTACCCGGATGACTAGACATAAAGTAGGGTACCACAAACTGCCTTTTCCCAAGTCTGGCGTTTGTCAGCCGGTAGCGCTGCAAAAAAGCCTGATAAACAACATGCGAAGGTTTACCCATGAGACGCAGTACGCGGGCAGAGACGTGCTCGGGGGCGAGTTTAAGCTGGCCACTGACATGGTGTTCACACAGCTCGCTCAGAAAAACATCATCATCATCCTGCAACAGATAGTCAAAGCGCACCCCCGAGCGCACAAATACTTTCTTGACTTTGGGCAGATTGCGCACGGCACGCAACACAGCGAGGTACTCGCCGTGTCCTGTACGCAACCGGCGGCAGGGTGTAGGGAACAGGCACTCCTTACCACGACAGGAACCTTCCTCTGCCTGTTTTGCGCAAGCCGGCATATAAAAGTTTGCCGTCGGTCCGCCGATGTCATGGATATAGCCCTTGAAGTTGGGCAGAGTTGTAAGCAAGCGCGCTTCAGCTACGATTGAAGCCAAACTGCGTCTTTGGATGTCCCGTCCCTGATGTGCGGTCAACGCGCAGAACGAACATCCTCCGTAGCAGCCGCGGTGACTCGTGATACTAAACTCCACCTCGTCAATGGCTTTTATGCCCTCTGTGCCATACATCGGATGCGGGCGACGCGTGAAGCTAAGACCGTAAACCCAATCCATTTGCGTTTGTGTCAGCGGCATGGGGGGCGGGTTTATACAGATATAAGTGTTGCCGTGTCTTTGCGCTAGGGTACGACCGGAAAATGGGTTTCCCTCGCCGTACGCAATACGAAAGGCCGCGGCGAACTTAGCTTTATCTTGGGTTATCTCCTCATAACTGGGCAGTAAAACAACCTCGCGGGGTGGGGCAGGCGCGACATAGCAAGCACCCGGAATGTCACTAAAATCCCTCGTGCCCAGTTTAAGACGATTCGCTACCTCTACCAGCGAAAACTCACTCATGCCGTAAAGGAGCAGATCCGCTTTGCTGTCAAGCAGCGCGGAGCGACGCAGCGTATCTGTCCAATAGTCGTAGTGTGCAAAGCGTCGCAGCGAAGCCTCAATCCCACCCAGAATAATAGGTAGCCCAAACAACGCCTCGCGGGCGCGATTTGCGTAAACTATGGAAGCACGGTCAGGACGTAGACCACCCACACGGCCGCGCGAAAAGTCATCTACGCGCCGAGGTTTGTGGGCGGCCGTGTAGTTGGCGACCATGGAGTCAAGATTACCGGCAGTGATCAGCACTCCTAACGCCGGTCGCCCCAGCACCCTAAAAGCACTTAGTTCGCGCCAATCAGGCTGTGCTATAACACCAACCCGGTAGCCGTGATTTTCCAGCACTCTTCCCACTAACGCCGCGCCGAAGCTCGGGTGGTCGACGTAGGCATCGCCCGTGATTAAGACAAAGTCTACTTTGTCCCACCCACGCTGCTCCATTTCGGCTCGGGACATCGGTAGCGGATTGCGTGACAAACGCAGATGAACGTCGCTCATCGGATTTTTCACTTACTGCCTAGGCTTAACAAACGTATAGTCCCTGACGTGGCCTGTCTGCGCAGGGAGCGGCGAGCCGTTGAGCACAATGTCTACGACACGAGCCCTCCCGAGGCGTAAGCTCATGCTTTGATTGGCCCGAAAAGTAGCGCTGTTACCGGCAGTAAGCGTTTGCGAAGTTCGTACCCCATCAATAGTCACTGCTAGCCAGCAACTCTCGGTCCGCACTCGCACCGTCAGCTCCATCGGCCATTCTTTTACCTCATAAAGGTCGTGGATGCCCTCGCTTTGGCGCAGAACCCAAACTGGAAGGGGTGGCAAGAGCGGGTCTGGCAATGTGGGTGTCACGGGTTGTTCTACTGGTGGCAGTGTGGCTTCCGGCACTCGCTCGGAGGGGGGTAAAGGAGGGGAACTCCAATACAGGTAAAAAAGACCTGCGCTAATAAGTGCGACCAGCATGATTAGCGCTCCGATCCAACGCCGCCACGGAACGTGTACAATGCGCTCACGGGTTACAGAGGGGAGGTCGTCAGGCGAGGTGAGTGTCGCGGCCTCAGGCCAAGGCAGGTGGGTGTAGTCCACGCCTAGCTCATTGCTCAGGGTGCGGATAAAGCCATGCAGGTAGACAGAGCCCACTGACACGCGCTCGAATTCACCTGCCTCAATCGCCATGATGATGTGGGGCCGGATCTTAGTTTTAACGTAAAGAGCTTCGATAGACATGTCTTTCGCTTCTCTCGCCGCGCGGAGCATAAGACCTATTTCCTGCACATCTTCACCTCCTATAACTGCTCGGCCATCCCGACCTGCAAAAAGTTGCCATCCACGAAGTACACGAAGTGCCATCAAGGAACACTAAGGCTATCTTTATCCTGCGTCTTCGTGCCCCTTAGTGTTCTGCGTGGATCATTCCTCGCTCTGAACAGGCTAAGTAGTTACGCGTTCCTTTAAGAAGTACCCGAACGCTTGGCTTGGTCATAGATGGCTTTAACCGCGGCGTGGTGCTTGTTGATAGTCCTTGGTTTGCTGCCGTCAGGGGGCCCGACAATTCCGGCCTCGTGCATTTGGTCAACGATACGCGCGGCACGCGCGTAGCCGAGCCGCATACGGCGCTGGAGCATGGAAACCGAGGCTTGCCCGGTCTCTATCACCATGCGCACCGCATCGTCAAATCTCTCGTCCAGTCCGCCCTCTCCCTCTCTGCCTGCGTGGTCTACTTCCTCTAGTCGGTCTAGCGCTTCTACGTAGACGGCTTCAGCTTGACCAGAAACAAAATCTACCACCCGCTCGATTTCACGGTTAGAAACAAAAGCCCCCTGCACGCGTCTAGGCTTGCTCTGACTTACGGGTAAAAACAGCATATCGCCCCGGCCGAGGAGTTTTTCCGCTCCCATCATGTCGAGAATGACGCGCGAGTCAATTGCGGAGGACACTGTAAAAGACAGCCGCGAGGGAATGTTGGCTTTGATCAGCCCGGTGATCACATCTGTCGAAGGCCGCTGCGTGCCGATAAGCAGGTGCATCCCGGCCGCACGCGCCATTTGCGCCAATCGACAGATGGCCTCCTCTACGTCGTGGCGCGCGACCATCATTAAATCGGCAAGCTCGTCTATGACGATCAGGATCAATGGCATTCCCTCTGTAGCTTTTTCTTTGGCGCGTTCGTTGAACATATCTATGTCACGCACCCCCACGCGCGCAAAAGCGGTGTAACGCCTCTCCATTTCGCCTGTGGCCCACTTGAGAGCCGCGGCAGCTTTTTTGGGCTGATTTAACACCGGAGCAATTAGATGCGGTACCCCATTGTAGGCGGACAGCTCCACCATCTTAGGGTCAATAAGCATCAGCTTAACTTCCGTGGGTTTTGCTTTAAACAGTACGCTACACACTAGTGTGTTTATAAATACGCTCTTGCCTGTCCCTGTAGCTCCGGCCACCAAGAGGTGCGGCATCTGTGTGAGGTCCACAACTACGGTGTTGCCTTCGATGTCCTTGCCTAACGCCGCAGTCAAAGGCGCGGTAGCGTTGGCATACTCCGCACTTTCCAACACGTCTCTGAGCAAAACCGAACCCCGGGCTTTGTTTGGGACTTCGATGCCAATAGCCGCCTTGCCGGGGATGGGAGCCTCTATCCGTACGCCATCACACGCAAGGCTGATGGCTAAGTCAGTGCTGAGTTCGGTCACTTTGCGCACCTTCGTGCCGGCGGGCATTTGTATTTCATAGCGCGTGAATGCAGGTCCGCGCGTCACTTCTTCGACTCTGGTGGTGATGCCAAAATCGGCCAGAGTCTCCTCCAAAATGCGGCTGTTCTCTTTTTCCTCGCGACTGCCGCGAGCGTTACTTGGTTTTAGCCCCCTATTGAGCAAAGAAAGGTCCGGTAATGTATATCCGTTCTGTGGCACCTTGTAATCATTCGTTGGCAACGTTAGTTGCTCTGCCTCTCCCTCCTGTGGGCTTGATGCTGACACTGGCGGTAACGGAGGCACAAAGACAGGCAGTTCAGGCGGCAGATCAAGCGGAAAAGGCGCAGCTTCCCTTGTAGGGGCAAGCATAGGCTTGGTCGCAGCTCGCCTGCGTCTTTGTACCCAGCGGTAGCATTTTACGCCAAAATTAAAAAGCAAAAAGTAAAAATTAAAAAGTAAATTGATACCCCGCAAAGCTCCGTCGCGTAGTGAGGTACCTGTGATCAGCAGCAAACCCAGTATAGCCGTGCTCCACACCAAAATCCATGCCCCGAGAACTCCAAACACGCGCTCAGCCAACCTACCCACAACCAGCCCCACGGCACCAACAGTGCCGCCTGTTCCATACGTGAGCAAAGAACGCTGAATCGGCGTAATCAAGAGATACAAAAATATCCAGCTGGCTATGACAAGTAGCGTGAGGGACAAGGCGATCCTGCCTGTCGCACGCCGAGCGAGAGTCACATAAGCGGCATAGTACAGAAGTGCAAGGGAAAACGCCAACGCCCCACTGCTGCCGAAGCCACGTGACAGGAGGTAATTGCTAATTCGGCCTGCTTGTCCGGTAAGCTCCGGCCAAATGAGACTTAGAAGGGCAAATAGAGCGGCAACTAATAGCAAGATGCCACTTACTTCTTTTGGCAAGCCCCAAACGGAACGCAACGCCTTGACGCGGTGGCGGCGTGGCACAGACATCCTCCTATCTCACCAGCAGCATGGTCAAAATGCCGATTGCCCAAACATAGTAGGCAAAGTAGCTAAGTTTGCCGCGCTTTAACATGTGTACGAGGCCCAGAATGGCAACTACACCCGCTAGGGCAGCCACTAAAACGCCCACACCTATCCACCACAAGGGGAAGTCCGGCTGCGCCCTTAGCAGCGCGGGAACTTCCAGCAATGAGGCGCCCACGATGGCGGGAATGGACAAGAGAAAAGAGAAACGAGTCGCAACGTCCCGGTCGAAACCTAGGAGCAGGCCTGTGCTGATGGTGAGCCCGGAACGCGATATGCCAGGAGTAATCGCTAGCCCCTGTGCCAAACCAATGGCCAGCGCATCTCTATTGCGCATACGCCAAAAAGTTTTCGTACCTTGCAAGCGAGTGACCAAGAGCAGAATAATGCCTGTAACTATCAGCATTAACCCCACAAGACGCGGCGCAGCGAAAAGAGCGATAAATATGTCTTTGAAGGTTAAGCCAATCACGGCGGTGAGTATACTGGCAAGTACAAGTAGGACGATTAGACGGCGGTACAGCGTTAGGTCATAGGTGTGTCCGCTCGGTGGTGCGGCAACGACAAAGCTCAAGCTAGCCCGAAGGAGCAGCTTAATGTCCTTGGCAAAGACGATAAAGACAGATATCAAAGTGCCCAAGTGCAGCGCAACTTCAAGCGCGATGCCCGGAGCCTGCACCCCCAAAATGTGCTGGCCTAGCACTAAGTGACCCGAGCTAGAGATGGGGAAAAACTCGGTAAGTCCTTGAATTACCGCGAGAATGACGATGTCGCCAAGCGTCAACGCCTCTGCTCCTTTCCTGCTAAACGCATTATACCACAGCGCACACAACGCTTTGGTATAATGCTTCGCGGTTATTCACATCCGAAAATGCCTTGCGGCGGCACACATTTCCTAGCTACCGCGCAAAGCCGCGGTGAGATTTGGTAGCTCAGCCGTGGGACCCAAGGCACAGACCGTGAGCTGATCGAGCGCAAACACACGCCTAGCCAGTGACTGCACGTCCTCTAGCGTTACTTCCGCAATGCGGCCGCTGATTTCCGTAATATCCATAACCCGCCCTAGGAGGAGGAGCCCCCGTCCCATGCGGCTCATGCGGTTGGCGGTGCTTTCTTGCCCCATCACTAGCGCACCTTTTACCTGTTGCCGCGCGCGACATATCTCTGCGTCGCTCACCGGCGTGTTCTTCATGGCCAAAAGTTCGCGTCCAACGGTCTTCATCAGAGTGCCGGTGTTACGCGCGGACAGGCCGGCATAAACGGCGAAGTAGCCAGCTGAGACAAAGGAAGCGCTGTACGAGTAAATGCTGTAGGCCAAACCAAGCTCTTCGCGGATACCTTGAAATATGCGCGACGACATCCCCGCGCCGAAAATATTGTTCATGATGTTCATAGTGTATATGTCTTTGTCACGCCAAGATAGCCCTGGGAACCCTAAACACAGATGAAGCTGCTCAATCGGACGCTCGATTATGCTGATGCGCTCATGGTAAGGGGGGACATCTGCTGCATCAGTGACACGTACACCTTGGCTGGAAAGGGTGAGGTTCGTCTCCAGCAGGCGCACCAGTTGGTCGTGGTTCACGTTGCCACACGCCGCAACTACCACATTCTCCGCACAGTAGTGCTTGGCATAGAATTGGCGCAAGGTATGCGCGGTGATGTTCGCGATACTCTCCCTTGATCCTAAGATTGGTCTTCCCAAAGGATGATGCGGCCAAATGGCATCGGCCAGCTTATCATGGATGAGCTCGTCTGGCGCATCTTCGTACAAGGAGATCTCCTCAAGGATAATCTGTTTTTCCCGCTCGAGGTCTGCTTCCGCAAAGAGCGGCCGGGTGAGCATATCCGACAGGACGTCTACGGCTAGCGGCAAGTGCTCATCCATCACCTTGGCGAAAAAACAGGTGTACTCTTTGGCGGTGTAGGCGTTGAGTTCTCCCCCAACATCATCTAATGCTTCTACAATGTCGCGCGCGCTACGGGATTCTGTTCCTTTGAAAAACATGTGCTCTAAAAAGTGTGAAAGCCCCATCTCCAAATGCGACTCGACAAAAGTGCCGCATCTTACCCAGAAGCCGATGGTCACCGTTTGTACATGGGGTATGTGCTCGCTGGCTACTCGGAGACCTGAGTTAAGTTTGGTTAGCTGCATGCCTTGACCTCCGTTAAGGGACTCCGCCAATTTTGGCCCATTTCCTATTCTTTGGCTTTTTTACCTTGTGTCGGCAGCAGCTCTTTGCGCGAAGCGCCAATGCGTCCCATGCGGTCAATTTCGGTAATCTTAACCTGTATTCTGTCGCCCACGTTAACAACATCCTCAGTGCGAGCGACTCGCTCATGGGACAATTGCGAAATATGGACCAGCGCTTCTTTCCCCGGCAATAGTTCGACAAAAGCTCCGTATTTCTCCACCCTCGTTACTTTTCCCGTATAAACCTCACCGGCGGTCATTTCGCGCACAAGGTCGGTTATAATTTCCTTCGCTCTGAGACCTTGTTCCGCGTCTACAGCCGCAATAAAAACTCTGCCATCGTCCTCAATGTCGATCTTGACGTTGGTCTCTTGGATGATTTTGTTGATCATCTTGCCGCCCGGCCCGATAACATCCTTGATCTTATCGACCGGAATAGTTAGGGTGAACATGCGCGGGGCGTAAGGTGAGAGCTCCTCACGCGGTGCGGGTAACACGGCGAGCATTTTTTCGAGGATGTAGAGACGTCCTTCCTTTGCTTGAGCTAGCGCGTCCCCGAGGATAGTTTCGTCTAATCCACTGGTCTTAATGTCCATCTGCAGGGCGGTAATCCCGCGCGCTGTGCCGGCAACTTTAAAATCCATGTCGCCGAGGTGATCTTCCATCCCCTGAATATCGGTGAGCACAACATAGGAACTACCTTCCTTAACTAAACCCATGGCGACACCTGAGACCGGGGCCTTGATCGGCACGCCCGCGTCCATCAGCGCCAGTGAGCTACCGCAGACGCTGGCCATAGAAGAAGACCCGTTCGACTCTAGTACCTCAGAAACGACACGCACAGTATATGGGAACTCCTCTTCCGAGGGAATCACCGGCAACAAGGCACGCTCTGCCAAAGCACCATGACCGATGTCGCGGCGGGAGGGGCCTCGATGCGGGCGTGTTTCGCCCACACTGAAGGAGGGGAAGTTGTAGTGATGAAGGTAGCGCTTAGACTCATCAATGCCCAGATCGTCAATGATCTGCACTTCGCCCATCGCGCCTAAGGTCACCGTGGATAGGACTTGCGTCTGTCCGCGCGTGAATAGCGCCGAACCGTGCGTGCGTTTTAGTATCGGCACATCGCAACTGACAGGGCGAATTTCTTTAAGACCGCGCCCATCCGGGCGGTAGTGTTCTGTCGTTATCGCTGTGCGTACTAGGTCTTTAAGTAACTTATCGAGGATCTCCCTAATCACCTTGCCTCGCTCGGGGTACTGTGCAGCGAAGCTAGCGGCGGCCGTTTGCATCACCCGCTCGATATCGGCTTCGCGCGCCAGCTTGTCGGCATTTTGGATGGCGGTACGCAGGGGAGCTGAAGCGTTATCGCGGATAATTGTAGTAAGGTCTTCCGGCAGAGCCGACAATGGTACTTCGACCTTGGTCTGGCCAACCTCTAGCTGCATTTTCTCAATCAGTGTGATAATACGCTTAATTTCACGGTGTCCCGTCATTATTGCCTGCAGCATCGCTGCTTCACTCAACTCACCGGCTTCAGCCTCGACCATCATAATGGCATCGCGCGTGCCAGCTACTACCAAATGCAGTCTGCTTTCCGCCGCCTCCGTGAGCGTTGGATTGATGATGTATCGGTCGCCAATTAACCCTACAACGACACCCGCGATGGGGTTATAGAAGGGGATGCTAGAAATTGCCAAGGCAGCAGATGCCCCTACGAGGGCGGCAATTTCAGGCGGATTATTCTGGTCCACACTTAACACTGTCGCCACTACCTGCA
>DBBC01000127.1:4158-4397 GCA_002292025.1 Firmicutes bacterium UBA994 | reverse complement strand
AGTTTGCTGCAAAAGTCAGGTGTCAAGCGCCCCAAGCTTTTTTTCACGGAGAAGATGGACAGAAACATCCTGCTGTGTTAGAATCATTGCGCATGATAATCAAAATCAGTGCTGGGCTAGTGAGGAGTTCAGGCAGGGTTGTTTTCTTAGGAAGGTGATTAAAATATGAACTGGTCAACACAGATGTTAGCCGATAAGGGCATGCTCATCAGGCAGCTGGAAAAGCTACTGACTCGCTT
>DBBC01000127.1:459-3742 GCA_002292025.1 Firmicutes bacterium UBA994 | reverse complement strand
TGTGGTCAACATCGGATGCGGCGCGGTTCCCTTTACTGCTATTTACGTGACCCGCATGACCGGCGCTAAGGTCATCGCCTTGGACCGGGATAGGAAAGCGGCTGAATGTGCCCGACGATACATCAAGACACGCGGTTTTGCGAGAAGTATCGGAGTTGTGTGTGGTGATGGGGCGCAGGCATCTGAGTGCGGGCGGGCCACGGTATGGGTTGTCGCCCTGCAGGCCGCACCCAAACAGGACATCTTGGAGCACTTCCTTGCCAAGTCCCCCCGCGGGGCACGCATCATCTTCCGCGAACCGCGAGCTTCATTTAACGGCCGATATGATCAGCTACCCCCCAGTGCCCGTCCTCAATCCGTGACCGAGCACAATATGGTCACATTTAATAGATCAGTGCTCTTCACGCAAGAGACCTAGAAGGGGGAGAAGCAAATCCCAGTAAGGAAGGAAATCCTTTGGCTCGTGGCGATATTGGTGCTGGCCATAATTGTGCTGGCAGCCGGTTTTGGCGAGGTTGTCGCCGCTCTGTCCCTTTTCGACCCCCTGTGGCTCCTGGGGCTCAGCCTGCTTCAATTTCTCACTATATCCCTGACGGTTTTTGCCTGGTATCTTGTTATCGGTGCTGCCGGAGGTAAAATCAGCTTTAGCGAGGCACTGCGCATTAACCTGACCGGCTCCTTCGTTGAGAGTGTAACGCCCGCCAGTAAGTTGGGCGGGCAGGCGGCTAAAATTCATCTCCTGCACCGGCGCACCGGTTTGGATTACCAACAATTGGCTGCGGTCACCTTGGTGTCCACTTTGCTCACACTATTGCCATTTATGGCACTGGCTGGACTGTGCCTCGTATGGGGAGCAGTCAACAGGCAGATCGCGTTGATAACAACCGGCGCCTTCTTGGTGTTGGGCCTCTTTACCGCAGCCGTGGCCTGGGCCTGTCATACCCAGAGAAAGCCGGAAGAGGTGGCACCGCGAACAGGTCGCGCGTCCACCCTCGGAGTGGCTCTGTTACTTGGGATGCGCAGAGCGTTTATCTTTCTTATGCAGGCTGGCCAAGAGTCTAGGCGTTTGCTTTCGTATCGCCAGCGCCTTGTTTTTCTGGCATTGAGCTCTATCGTCTGGATTCTCTACCCGGTCAAGGTTTTCCTAGTAGTCCGGATGCTTAGTTTGGAGATTGGGTTTGCCGATGTCGCCATTGCCACATATGTCGCCTATCTTGTGAGCATGTTGCCGCTCTTTCCCGGAGGATTGGGCTCTTTCGAGGCGACCATGGCCTTGCTGCTCAGCTCTGCGGGTGTGTCGTTCAGCCAAGGTTTGGCGGTAGCTCTTCTTGCGCGCCTAGTGACCTTCTGGTTGCCGCTGGTACTCTCGGTTATAGCAGCCAGCCTGACAGCGTGGAACGTGCGGTGCGATCATCCACGGATGGGTCCCCTATGAATCATGCTTACCATCCCCTTTTCCATACCAAATGGGCCACTTCTTCTGCGGTTCCTTGCTCTTCTCGAATTTGCGTCGGGTGCGTAGTGGTGTAACTGCCCCGCTCCCACCAGCGTTTGTATTCTAAATGTTCCCTACTTGTCGTTGAAACTTCCCTTTCCTTTTCCCACTCGGGCAGTTGTATCACCTCGATGCGCGGCCTAGCAAAAACTATTCCCTTGCCGTCGCGCTCTAAAAAAGGAATATTCCGTTTTCGTCTTGTGCGATAACTTCTTTGATTGCTCCTTTGTGTTTTTCGCAGTAGTATCTAGCCACCTCGTTACCCCTCCCCTGTGACTATATCCTTTGAATAATTATACCTTTTTCCACCAAGGTTTTTAAGTTTCTAAGCCTCCAGCTGAGCACGCTTTCTATTTCCCGCTTTCTCTCTGCGCTCACAGCCAAGTCTTTGACCCATGATGTGCACTTTGACAGCTGCCTGCTCAAGTGCGGCGTAAATATCTGCCATATAGTTGTGCCGCCGCAAATAATACCTATAGAAGTAGGGGGTGGCACCTTGTGCAATAGCAGGAGATTCTGGCAAAGCCATGCCCTTGGGCAACTCGCTATTTTTAAGGAGGAAATCCTCGTGAGGCATTCCCCCGCACGGTGGAGTAACAGGCTGCTCGCGTTGTTGAACGTCCTATTGAGTTGGGTTGAACACCTAGGAGCCCGCAGTCATAGGTGCGGCAGGTGGTACCGCGACAGGTTTTACTACCGGCTGGTAGAGAGCGAGCTGAAACACGCATCCTTGAAACTAGGGGCAATGGTGCTGCATGTCGGTTGTGGTCCTCTACCTTTGACCGCCCTCTATTTGGCGGAGAGGGGGTTCCGTGTAGTCGCGATTGATTATCTTCCGGCGGCAGTACAGTCAGCCCGCCAAGTAGTTCGGCGCCAGTCGCTAGATGGGCGCATTACTGTATGGGAGGCAGATGGTAACAACATTGACTGCTCCCCGTTTGATGCAGTTTTGCTGTCATTAGTCGTAGGTGACAAGCAGAAAATTGTAACACGGGCACTGCAAAAATTGAGACCGGGCGCCTGCGTGCTTTACCGCAACTACCGGGGAGCGTTGCGATCGCTTTATCCGCAGCTGACCCCGGAGGACCTCGGCCTTGAGTGTGAATATCAGCGTGTAGCCCATGCCCTTGGCAAGGAGACGATCATTGTTCGGCAGAAACTGGTACAACCTTGAGTTTCTCATGAGAATGCGGTAAATATCGCGTTTAACATACCTCCCATGATAAATGCCACAACTATCGTCGATAGGGCAATAACTGCTGTATATCTCATTCCCAGTTCCTTCATCAACACCGGTAGAACCGCAGCACATGGGATGTAGAACAGCGCTACGGTAGCACCCACAACCAACTGCGCCAGAGTTAAGTCTAAACCGAGAAGCGCAGTAACGGCCAGTTCTCGACGCATGATTCCCAAAATAAGGGAGACGCTCGCTTCAGCCGGTAATCCCAACAGATTAACCACCACCGGTCGCAAGAATATACCAATGTGGTAAAGTGTCCCGGTTTCATAAAGGATTCCGGCGATAAAAACACCAAAAACGATGAGCGGAACCGCACTAAAAAGAAATGATCTTAGATGCATCCATACCTTTTTGGCAACCAAAGTAATGTTCGGACTGCGGTAGGGGGGAATCTCCATCAGAAAGCACGGCGTTGTGCCAGGAAGCATTCTGTTTAGCACCATGCCCGCGATGACGATAAATATAAAAGCAATAAGGTAAACAAGCGCCAGAGCCGCGATTGATTTCTCTGCCAGAAGCGCAACAATTGCTCCTGTCTGTGCGGC
>DBBC01000127.1:0-193 GCA_002292025.1 Firmicutes bacterium UBA994 | reverse complement strand
TAAAAGCAATAAGGTAAACAAGCGCCAGAGCCGCGATTGATTTCTCTGCCAGAAGCGCAACAATTGCTCCTGTCTGTGCGGCACAGGGAACTGCTAGGCACATCAGGGCAACAACGATAATCCTCTCTCGCCGCGTTTCTAGCATTCGTGTTGACAAGATGCCTCCGATAGTGCACCCAAATCCAAGCAGAAA
>DBBC01000097.1:666-9915 GCA_002292025.1 Firmicutes bacterium UBA994 | reverse complement strand
CTTTTATCTTTTGTCTTTTGTCTTTCATTAAGCGAACAGGGCTGAGTTATTTTTTCCCACTCTTAGCGGGAGCTCCCTTGCTTGCCACCGCTTTGGCACGCTTGGCACCGTATTTAGAGCGGCCTTGACCACGGTTTTGTACTCCCCCCGCATCAAGCGCCCCACGCACGATGTGATAGCGGACACCCGGCAAATCCTTGACACGCCCACCACGCACCAGTACGACCGAGTGCTCCTGCAAATTGTGACTAATCCCGGGAATATAAGCGGTAACCTCAATGCCATTGGACAGGCGCACCCTAGCGATTTTGCGGATGGCGGAGTTAGGCTTCTTGGGGTTCATGGTCTTAACCTGAACACACACGCCGCGGCGCTGCGGGCAGCGACTGAGGTGAGGTGACTTAGACCTGTTCTCAAGGGACTGCCGTCCATTGCGAACTAATTGGCTGATTGTTGGCATACATGCACCTCCTTCCGTCACAGTTCCCTAGGGGTTGATATCCCCCTGCCGCGTTCCCGCGGCAGGGTTCACTAGCACAAATAGCCCAGAGTGCCTTAGCAGACACGGTCACGCTTAAATAGCAGACTCAAGAATTATATCGGGTAATAGGGGGGCGTGTCAACTTTTTTTGGAGCGCCGTTTAAGCCTGCGTCTCCGCAACATCATCCTCACAGCTATCAGCCCCCGCCACAACTACGCGAATGTTGCGGTATCTGCTCATGCCGGTGCCGGCGGGGATGAGCTTACCGATAATGACGTTCTCCTTAAGCCCGAGCAGAGGGTCTGTCTTTGTTTTAAGAGCTGCGTCCGTCAGCACTCGGGTTGTTTCTTGGAACGAGGCTGCCGACAAGAAGGAGTCCGTAGCAAGTGAGGCCTTGGTAATGCCAAGCAGTACAGGTCGGGCTACCGCCGGTTCGCGGTCGTTGAGCAGCGCTCGCGCATTGGCTTCCTGAAAATCCATCACGTCGATAAGACCGCCGGGGAGCAGCTCTGTCTCGCCCGGGTCATCCACCTTTACCTTACGTAACGTCTGGCGAACGATCACCTCGACGTGTTTGTCGTTAATTTCTACCCCTTGCGTGCGGTAGACCTTTTGCACTTCTTGCAAGACGTAGGCTTGCACAGCCCTAATTCCCTTGATGGCAAGCAGTTCGGCGGGATTGATCGGTCCTTCGGTTAGCTCATCGCCTGCCTGCACGACACTGCCTTCAGCCACTTTAAGGCGCGCACCAAAGATTAGGGGATAGCTCTTTATTTCGCCATCCAAGCCGCTAACTGCAATCTCGCGCCCTTTTTTGGCTTCCGCAAACCGAATCGTGCCGTCAATTTCACTGATAATAGCCTGCCCCTTGGGGCGCCTTGCCTCAAACAGTTCTTCGACACGGGGCAAGCCCTGCGTGATGTCATCGCCCGCTACGCCGCCGGTATGGAAAGTCCGCATCGTCAACTGCGTGCCAGGTTCGCCGATGGACTGCGCGGCAATAATGCCAATCGCTTCGCCCATCTCTACCATTCCGCCTGTGGCTAAGTTCTTCCCATAGCACTTGATACACACGCCGTATCTGCTCTTACACGTCAGCACATTTCTGATACACACTGATTGAATCAGTCCATCCGTCAGATGCTGGTCTTTCTTTACGACATCGCCGTCTTGTACCAACCACTTAGCCGCGGGACTCGTCGGAAAAAGGGTATGGACTTGACCCGCTTTGTCGACAATGCGAATCTCTTCTCTGTCTGCCCTGCGCTCTACAGTGCCGCCCACAGGCGCAACGGCAACGCCGTGTAGCATAATGGCATGCGCCGCATCCTCGTCAATGAGGTGTCCCTCAGGCACGAGCAGCGGCTGGTGTTCTACCCACTGGCCACTGACAGGGTCGCGATACGGGGGGGCTGCGATGTCTTCGGCTGCCACCCGGCCGGCGATACGCTCAGACAACATCACTATGGTCTGTCGTCCGTCGCGGATGGCCTCTACCACAATCCCCTCTGTGGTGCCACAATCTTCCTCGCGAATAATTACGTCTTGCGCCACGTCGACAAGGCGGCGGGTAAGGTACCCGGAGTCCGCCGTACGGATAGCCGTGTCAGCAGCGCCTTTGCGGGCGCCATGGGTGGAAGTGAAATACTCTAGGACGGTCAAGCCTTCGCGGAAGTTAGCTTTAACAGGCAGCTCAATAATGCGTCCCATGGGATCGCTCATCAAGCCGCGCATACCGCCTAGCTGCGTTATCTGGCTGACATTACCCCTAGCACCCGCATCTACCATCATAAACATCGGGTTGAAGGCAGGCATTGCTTCGAGCAGGGCCCGCTGTACTTTGGCCGAGGTTTGGCTCCAGACGCCGATGACGTTTTGATACTTTTCGTCCGCGTTCATCATGCCGCGGGCAAAGGCGCGTTCTATATTGGCCACGACTTTCTCCGCTTCGCCTACAATACTCGTCTTTTCCTTAGGAATCACCACGTCGCCAATAGCAATACTGATTCCTGATTTGGTGGCGTATTCGAAGCCGAGGGTTTTAATGCGGTCCAGCACTTCCGTGGTCACAGCGCTGCCGTGCTTGCGGTAGCACCTTTCCACTATCATGCGCAAGACCTTGAGCGGAACAAGTTGATTGATTTCTAGACTGCACACAGCTGCGTGCTGCGCGCGGTCAACGAATCCGAGGTCCTGAGGAATCGCTTCGTTGAAGATAAATCGACCAACAGTAGCCTCAATGACTTTGGAAACAACCTCACCCGTTGCTTGCTCTACGGTGCGCCGCACCTTGATAGGAGCATTGATGTCGATAACCCCAGCTTGATAGGCCATCAGAGCTTCATGCACAGAAGCAAAGACACTCCCCGCGCCCTTGGCAGCTTGGTTAAGAGTTGTCAAGTAATAAATGCCCAGAACCATGTCCTTAGTCGGCGTCACCACAGGTTTCCCGTCTTTGGGGTTAAGCAGATTATGGGCCGAGAGTAACAAGAGTCGCGCTTCAGCCTGCGCCTCTGCTGATAGCGGCACGTGCACTGCCATTTGGTCCCCGTCAAAGTCGGCGTTATACGCTGTGCATACTAAGGGATGGAGCTTGATGGCGCGCCCTTCTACTAGGACAGGCTCAAAAGCTTGGATTCCGAGGCGATGTAAAGTAGGCGCGCGGTTCAGCAGCACGGGGTGATCGGCAATAACCTCTTCCAACACATCCCATACTTCTTCGCTGACACGCTCAACCTTGCGTTTGGCATTCTTGATATTTTGAGCAAAACCTTCCGCTAACAGTTGGCGCATGACGAAAGGCTTAAACAGCTCTAGGGCCATCTCTTTGGGTAATCCGCACTGGTAGAGCTTGAGCTCCGGCCCCGCCACGATGACGGAGCGCCCTGAGTAGTCTACCCGCTTTCCGAGAAGATTCTGCCGGAAACGGCCTTGCTTGCCCTTGAGCATGTCACTGAGAGATTTCAACGGGCGATTCCCGGGGCCGGTGACAGGTCTCCCGCGCCTGCCGTTATCGATAAGGGCGTCAACGGCTTCCTGCAACATCCGCTTCTCATTGCGCACGATAATATCCGGTGCGCCAAGCTCCAGCAGGCGCTTTAAACGATTGTTGCGGTTAATGACGCGGCGATACAGGTCGTTTAAGTCGCAAGTCGCAAAACGCCCGCCATCTAGTTGCACCATAGGGCGTAAATCCGGCGGAATCACCGGGATAACGTCCATAATCATCCACTCAGGGCGATTCCCCGATTTGCGAAAGGACTCTATGACCTCAAGACGCCTGATTGCTCGCACGCGACGCTGTCCCGTGGTCTCACCGGACTCGGTCCTGAGTTCACTCGCGGTAGTGTCTAGGTCGATACGGGACAAGAGCCCGCGCACCGCCTCCGCTCCCATGCCCACACGGAAGGCCTCGCCAAATCGCTCACGTGCCTCGCGGTACTCGCCCTCTGTCAGGATCTGTCCCTCACTCAAATCTGTGTCCCGCGCCTCAAGTACTACGTAAGCGGCGAAATACAACACTTTCTCCAACAGACGCGGCGACATGTCCAGTGTAAGTCCCATTCTGCTGGGAATCCCTTTAAAATACCAAATATGCGACACCGGAGCGGCCAGTTCAATATGCCCCATGCGCTCACGCCGCACTTTACTGCGCGTAACCTCTACTCCGCAGCGGTCGCAAACAATACCTCTGTAGCGAACGCGCTTGTACTTGCCGCAGTTGCACTCCCAGTCTTTAGTCGGGCCAAAAATCTTCTCGCAGAACAAGCCTTCCTTTTCAGGTTTCAGCGTGCGGTAGTTGATAGTCTCAGGTTTCTTGACTTCGCCCTTGGACCACTCTCTGATCTGATCGGGCGACGCAAGGCTTATGCGTATGGAATCAAACTCGTTGACATCCAACAAGGTGGTCGCTCCCTTCATACATCTACTACGAGCGCGGCTTGCTCTTCGGCGTAATGCCGAGCGGAGCTAACTTCTTGGCTAACAGCGCGGCAAGATCTTCCTCGTCCTCGTCCTCGTCCTCAAAATCTTCGTCCTCTTCGTCTTCGTCTGCGCTAACTGCCTCCGGCATCAGGCGCTTGCGTAGCTCAGAGGAGAGATCGCGCGGGTCAAACGGAGCATCTTCGTCTTTGTCCTCGTCCGCATCCGCCGCCCTGCCCGGCATTAAGGCTTCGCCCGTAGGCTCGACCTTACGCCGCTTCATGCGGCTCACTTCCTCATCGCCCTCAATGCTCAGTTTGAGTTCGCGCAATGTCTCACTGATATCCTCGTCATGCTCGCGCATCTCAATCTCTTGTTCGGACTCGTCAAGTATTCTCACATTCATGCAAAGGCTCTGCAACTCTCTAATCAGCACTTTAAAAGACTCGGGCACGCCCGGTTCAGGGATGTTTCCGCCCTTGACAATGGCCTCATAGGTCTTAACGCGGCCTACCACGTCGTCAGATTTTACTGTAAGCAGCTCCTGGAGGGTGTAGGCAGCACCATATGCTTCTAGGGCCCACACTTCCATTTCGCCGAAACGTTGGCCGCCAAACTGAGCCTTGCCGCCTAACGGCTGCTGCGTCACTAGGCTGTAAGGGCCTGTGGAACGGGCGTGAATCTTGTCGTCAACTAAATGGAGGAGCTTCATCATGTAGACATAGCCGACGGCAACTTCATTGTCAAAAGCCTCTCCCGTGCGGCCGTCATAAACCACAGACTTCCCGTGCGGGGACAGACCGGCCTGTGCCAAGAACGACTGAATGTCTTCTTCGTGTCCGCCGTCAAAAACCGGGCTGGCTACATGAATACCCAGCGCTTTGGCGGCCATGCCTAAGTGCGTCTCTAGTACCTGCCCGATGTTCATACGACTGGGGACACCCAAGGGGTTTAATACAATGTCTACCGAACGCCCATCCGGCAAGAAGGGCATATCCTCGTCAGGCAATATACAGGCAATGACACCTTTATTCCCATGACGCCCTGCCATCTTGTCGCCTTCGGAAATCTTGCGTTTCTGTGCTACATAGACACGCACCAACATGTTGACGCCTGGGGACAACTCATCATTTTTTTCCCGTGAGAAAACTTTAACGTCGACTACCCGTCCGGATTCACCATGCGGTACACGCGCTGACGTATCTCTGACTTCGCGCGCCTTTTCGCCAAAGATGGCGCGCAGCAGCCGTTCCTCTGCTGTCAACTCAGTCTCGCCTTTGGGAGTCACCTTCCCTACGAGAATGTCGCCCGTGCGCACCTCAGCTCCGATGCGCACTATTCCGCGGTCATCAAGGTCGCGCAGCATATCGTCGCCAACGTTAGGGATGTCAGACGTGATCTCTTCGGGGCCAAGCTTCGTATCGCGCGCCTCGGCCTCATATTCCTCAATATGGATCGAGGTAAAGACGTCTTCGCGCACTAAACGCTCGCTAATTAAGATCGCATCTTCAAAATTGTACCCTCCCCATGGCATAAAGGCGCAAAGTACATTCCGTCCCAATGCGATCTCACCCTCGCTGGTGGCCGGTCCGTCCGCGATCAGCTCATGCTCTTCTAGTATTTGGCCTTTTACTACAACCGGGCGCTGATTTATGCATGTGCCCTGATTGCTGCGCAAAAACTTCATGAGCTTGTAGGTATCCACAGTGCCGTCCGCACTCTGAACGGCGATGCTCTTGGCCCCAACCCGCTTCACTTTCCCGGCGCGACGCGCCAAAAGAACCGAGCCCGAGTCAATAGCGGCCTTATACTCCATACCGGTACCCACCAGTGGGGCTTCAGGACATAGCAGAGGCACGGCCTGTTTCATCATGTTCGCGCCCATCAGTGCTCTGCCGGCTTCATCGTGCTCCAAGAAGGGAATTAAAATAGTGGGTACGCTAAACACTTGCTTAGGTGAGACGTCCATATAGTCTACTTCGCTGACGGGGACTACCTTAATCTGGTGGCGGTGCCGCACGGTAGTACGGGATGCGGCAAAGCGACTGACCCCCTGCTCGGCACCCGGCATATCCTCTAGCTCCGCGTTAGCTTGGGCAATGACAAATTCGTCTTCTTCGTCTGCCGTCAGATACTCCACATTGGGGAAAACCAGCGCATCCCCCTCTACCTGTTTAACCACACGATAGGGGGTCTCGATAAAGCCATATTTGTTGACGCGGGCATAGGTAGACAGATTCCCGATCAGTCCTACGTTCGGACCTTCGGGCGTCTCTATCGGGCAGATACGCCCGTAATGCGAGAAGTGCACGTCGCGCACTTCCACCCCGGCGCGTTCACGGCTTAGGCCCCCGGGGCCCAGAGCGCTGAGACGGCGCTTGTGGGCTAGTTCGGCCAAGGGATTAGTCTGGTCCATAAACTGCGATAATTGGCTAGAGCCAAAGAACTCCTTAATCGCAGCGACAACCGGCCGGATGTTAATCAACGCCTGCGGCGTGATGACATCTACATCTTGGATGGTCATACGCTCTTTGACCACACGCTCCATGCGTGAAAGCCCGATGCGAAAAGCGTTCTGCAGCAGTTCGCCCACAGAGCGAAGCCGTCGATTGCCTAGGTGGTCAATGTCGTCAACTTTACCTATGCCCACTTGTAATACGAGCAGGTAGTTGACGGCGCTGAAAATGTCGTCTCGGGTAACGTGCTTCTCGTGTGGCACCGTATAGCGATCCGCCAGCACAATATCTTTATTTTGCTGCCGCAGCAAAATGCTCACAACGCGTTCAGTGACCGAGCCTGCGGCCACTGCCCGCTCCAACAGCTCGATTTCATCGCTGCCCATCTCTGCCCCAGACCAAAGGATAACTTCCCCGGAACTATTGACAATATTCCCTATGAGCCTTCCGCCACGGAGGCGTGACTGCCAAGTCTCGCGACGCAGTCCGTTCCCGCGGATGAGAGTCTGGCCGGTCCGCTCTGATACAACTCTAAGCTGATTGACCCCGGCTTGCTCTAGTCGTTCCGCTGTTTCGCGCGTGACCTTTTCGCCCCGTTGTACTAATACTTCCCCGGCAGCTATGAGGACACTGCCTAAGCCGGTGCGCTCCAAGCCGCCCTCATTGGCTTCAGTTTGGTAAATCGTTTCAGTTGCGACTATCGTCTCCGCAGCAACACGACCTTGTACCCGACGTCGCAAGGATAACTTCTTGTTAAGCTTATAACGCCCTACGTGAGCGAGATCGTAGCGGCGCGGGTCAAAAAAGAGCGAATGCAATAAAGCCTTGGCGCTGTCAACCGTAGGCGGCTCGCCGGGACGCAGCCGCTTGTAAATTTCGATAAGTCCTTCTTCCGCCGTGCTGTTACTGTCACGGTCAAACGTAGGCCCGAGCATTGCGTCTTCGCCTAATGCCTGCAAAATGGCTTGGTTGGTGCCAAGTCCCAGAGCCCGCAATAGCACCGTTACCGGGATCTTGCGCGTGCGGTCTACTCTGACCCATGCCACGTCATTGGCGTCAGTCTCCATTTCCAGCCATGCACCACGGTTAGGAATAAGTGTCGAAGAGAACACTTTGTACCCGGTAGGTTCCATCGTTTCGTGGTAGTAGACCCCGGGTGAGCGCACTAACTGACTTACCACGACGCGCTCGGCGCCATTGTAAATAAAAGTCCCCTTTTCGGTCATGAGCGGGAAGTCGCCCATAAAGACCTCCTGCTCCTTGACCTCGCCCGTCTCCTTGTTGACTAGGCGCACCTTCACACGCAGGGAGGCCGAGAAAGTAGCGTCTTTTTCTTTGAATTCATCTAGCGAAAACTTAGGCTCGGCAAAGTGGTGGTCGATAAACTCCAAAATGAGATTGCCCGTGAAGTCTTGAATGGGAGAGATGTCCCGGAATGTTTCGGCCAATCCTTCATTAACAAACCAGTCAAATGATTGCGTCTGGATCTCGATGAGATTTGGGACCCCTAACACTTCTTCGATGCGACCGAACCGGACCCGCTGCCGTCTGCCTTCCGCGTTGGCCTTGCCCATTAAACGCTTCACCCTCTTGTCGAGATTTCACCCTAGGCCATTATAGCACAAGCCAAAAAAGGGGACTGTACCCCCTTGGCCGAGACTACTCGATGAGCCTATCCAAGCTTATGATGTTTGTGTGTGTGCCTGCCGCACACTTCGTGACAATTCCACATGCTACCACAGCATGCGGTGGCGCGTCAAGAGCCAAAAAAAGACCACCCCTTCAGCCTGTTCAAACGATAGCTGATTCACAAAGAACACTAAGGGGCACAAAGACGCAAGAAAAATGGTAGCTCTCTGCATGCTGGAGTGCCTGAGCAATTACTGCAGTTGTAGGAAAGAGACTCGCCCAAGACTAGACGAGCCCTTCATTAAAGGCAGAGGACTATTTAACTTCCACCGTGGCGCCGACTTCAACCAGTTTAGCTTTGATCTTAGCAGCGTCTTCTTTGCTGACGTTTTCCTTAACAGGTTTGGGAGCGCCGTCAACAAGAGCCTTCGCTTCTACGAGACCAAGGCCGGTGACCTCACGCACAACTTTGATGACATTGATCTTTTTCTCGCCTGCGCTGACAAGCATAACGGTGAACTCGGTCTGCTCCTCAACTACTTCCGCCACAGGTGCTGCTGCGCCTGCTTGCGGCATGGCCGCCATCGGGGCGGCAGCTGTCACGCCAAACTCTGTCTCTAGTGCCTTGACCAGTTCCGAAAGTTCAAGAACTGTCATATTTTTGACCAGTTCGATGATCTGTGCTTTATTACTCATTTTTTTGCCTCCTTGATAATACTTTTATTTTTACCCTTTTTACTGTAACTACCCAGCCCGTTCAG
>DBBC01000097.1:0-288 GCA_002292025.1 Firmicutes bacterium UBA994 | reverse complement strand
GAAGACGCAAGAAAAGATGACTTTTAGTTACCGGCTACTTCTTCTTTTTGTCTCCGTATCGCGTCTACGACGCCAGCAAAAGCGGACAACGGCGCCAGCAGTGTGCCTAACACAGTGCTGAGCATAACCTCGCGCGCGGGTAGAGCAGCAATAGCAGCCACCCCGACCGGATCGTAGGCTTTACCTTCATAGATACCGCCCTTGATCTCCAGCATCCTGTTGGTTTTTATACTTTCCGTGAGCACTCTGGCCGGAACTACAGAATCACCACTAGGTGCAACTGCGCGT
>DBBC01000033.1 GCA_002292025.1 Firmicutes bacterium UBA994 | reverse complement strand
CCATCGGAAGGATGAAAACAGTAAACTATTTTCAGAGGAGTTAGAGCAAAAATATGGTTTTGTATGATAAATTTGCCGGTGGAGGTGCTCCTTAGTGCGTCTAGAAACAAAATCTCGTCTATGCAGTGGGTGTAAGGTGTGTCTTACTATTTGCGCGCTATCTCACTTTGCGGAGAACAACCCCAAGAAAGGTGCGCTGCGGGTGGAAGGCAAGTTTCCTACGCCAGGCGTGTTTGAGGTCAATGTCTGCAACCAGTGTGGGGCCTGTGCCGCTGTATGTCCTGTGGAGGCTATAAGCGAGCGCGACGGCGTCTTCCGGCTAGATCGTGAAACTTGCGTGAGCTGCATGGCCTGCGTGGAAGAATGTCCTTTTGGCGTTTTAATCGTGCATCCCAGCGAGGCTGCCCCCATCAAATGCGACAACTGCGGCGAATGTGTGCGCTACTGCCCGCGGGAAGCGATTATTGACGGGGAAGGCGAAGTCAAACGCATGGGGAGATAGGAGGGCTCGTGATGAACGGATATGCAGGGAATGTTTTGCGCGTAGACCTTACGCATCGCACGCACCAAATTTTGCCTTTGCCCGAAACTTTGGTGCGTGACTTTATTGGCGGGCGCGGGTTTGTCGCTAAGCTGATGTGGGACGAAATCCCGCGTGGCGCAGACCCTCTAGGGCCAGAGAACAAGATAATCATTGCCCCAGGCCCCCTGACAGGCGCGTTTCTGCCCGGGGCGGGGAAATTAGAATGGGGCGCGAAATCCCCTGCCACCGGAGGGTATGGAGACTCAAATATTGGCGGTCACATCGCGCCGGAAATAAAGCACGCCGGGTTTGATGCCATAATTATCGAGGGTCACGCCAGTGAACCGGTATATTTGTATATTAACGACTTTGACATTAAGCTCTGCTCCGCCGCCCACCTCTGGGGGCAGGGCGCGCTACAGTGTGAAGCAGCGCTGAAGGCGGAGTTGGGTGATGAGTTTCAGATCTGTACAATCGGCCCGGCAGGGGAGAATAAAGTGCTTTTTGCCTGCATCAGCCATGACTTCGGCCGTCAGGCAGGGCGTACCGGCATCGCGGCGGTGATGGGCAGCAAGAATCTTAAGGCCTTGGCCGTGCACGGTACGAAATCCATTCCGCTCTTTGACCCCGCTGCCACATTAGAGAGTGGCAAGGAGATGTTTGCGGCATGTTTCGCTAAACCTGGCTTCGAAGAGTGGACCCCGCAGGGTACTGCCGGGGTCACAAACTGGGTTAACGAAGTCGGCGCCTTTCCCACCCGCAATTTTACCAGCGGGTTCTTTACCAAGTACGAGAACATCAACGGGGAAGCACTGGTAAGCCGCATCAAGGTGACGGACAAAGCCTGCTATGGATGTCCCATTCCCTGCGGCAAGTATTCACGTGTCAAGAAACCGGCGTATGATATACACGTGGAGGGGCCGGAATACGAAACCATAGCTTTGATTGGCGGCAACACGGAGATTGACAACATTGAGGACGTAGCCTACGCCAACTACATCCAAGATGAACTAGGGCTTGACTCTATATCCGGCGGAAACGTGGTTGGGTTTGCCATGGAGTGTTTTGAAAAAGGCATAATTTCCAGTGAAATGTTAGGCGGGCGCTCGCTCAAGTTTGGTAGCGTAGACGATTTTGTTTGGCTCTCGCAGGAAATCGCCTACCGCCGCGGTATCGGCAATATTCTAGCTGACGGCGTTAAGAAGGCTTCAGAGTTTTTTGGGCAAGGCTCCGACCGTTTTGCCATTCAGGTGAAAGGCCTAGAGTGGTCAGGCTACGAAGCGAGGCACGCTCCCGCCATGATGCTCTCATACATGACGGCCGATGTAGGCGCGCATCACAACCGCTCTTGGGCGATTACTTTCGATGTCGCTACCGGGCGCGATAAGCTAGAGGGCAAAGCTAAAAGGGTGACGGAGCTGCAGCATATCCGTCCGTTGTTCGATATGCTGTGCCTCTGCCGATTGCAGTGGGTGGAGCTGGGGTTTGAGCTAGAGTGGTACCCCAAAATATTCCATGCGGTGACCGGTGAACAACGCAGTTGGGAGGAACTCCTAGAGTTTTCGGAGCGTGTATGGAATCTGACGCGTTGCTACAGCTTGCGCGAGATACCGGGGTTTGGCCGTGACGCCGACTACCCTCCCACCCGCTTCATGGAGGAGCCGATACCCGACGGCCCGACGGCAGGTAAATACATGCCGCGCGCGGTAATAGACCGGCTACTTGACGAATACTACGCAATACGCGGTTGGGATAAACAGGGCATCCCAAGCGCGGCCCAGCTACGCAAAATGGGACTTGAATTTACCGAAGCTACCGTAGCTCCCCTACGTGTATGACAGGCGTCATTCACGTCACGGTGCGCGGCCATGTCGCTAAATACTTCCCAGCGGAGCAAGAACGGTTTGATTTCCCGACCACGCATTCGCTTACGGCAATAGAACTGCTTCGCGCGCTTAACGTTGACCCCTTGCTGATCATGGGCGTCAGCATCAACGGAACGAAGCAGCCCAAAGACGCCATGATTAACGTAGGCGATGAAGTATTGTTCTTTAGCCCTCCTGCGGGCGGATAAAAAGCAATAGCCCCTGAAGCAAAAGGCTCCGTCCCTTTTGCTTCACAAGGAGGTGAACTTGTGACATACATTCACGTCAAGATTATGCTTGGTCTGGTCAATAGTTTGTCCCTGATGTTTGTCATCGCCTTTTTGTTGTCGAATGCCAAACCTTTTCGCCGTGCCATGTACGGCGAAAAACAGACGGTGCGCGGCAAACTTTTGTTAGCGGTGGTGTTTGGCTTGTTTGGTATACTGGGGACTTATCATGGTTTCCCAGTGGACGGAGCTATTGCCAATTCCCGCGCCGTCGCCGTAGTAGCCGCCGGTCTATGGGGTGGTCCTGTTGCGGGCATTGGTGCGGGACTCATCGCCGGACTGCATCGCTGGGCCATTGATATTTGGGGATTCACCGCCTTTGCCTGTGGACTGGCTACAGTAGTAAAAGGCGTAGTGGGAGCCATTGCGCACCGCTACTTTATCCGTGCCAAACATCGCGCCTTGGTGGGGTTCTGGGCCACAGTGCTGGGGGAGACTATGCAGATGCTGATTATTCTAGCCTTAGCGCGTCCCTTTGTTGCGTCTGTTGCCTTGGTAGAGAAGATAGGTCTGCCCATGATCTTCATGAACGCTGTTGGCGTGGCCCTGTTTGTGCTTCTACAGGAGACAATTTACCGCGATCGCGAACGCGAAGCGGCCTATCAATCCGAACTGGCGTTAAAGATTGCCAATAAAACTCTGCCTATTTTAAGACGTGGCCTCAGCCATGAAACAGCTACCGAAGCTTGCAAGATTATTTTCGCGGAAACCACGGTCGATGCCGTTGCCATGACCGAGGGGCGAGTGATTCTCTCTCACACCGGTGCCGGAGCTGACCATCACCGTGCCGGCGAAGCCGTTCAGACGCACTTAACGGAGTCAGTGCTGGCTACGGGTCGCCAGCAGGAAGCGCAGGTGCAGCAGGAAATTGGGTGTTTGCATCCGCGGTGTCCGCTGCAGTCGGCGATCATTGTTCCGTTGACGCTTAAGGGAACTGTCATTGGTTCATTAAAGCTGTACCGGTCTAAGACCCAAGCCATTACTGCAGTGGAACGCCAGCTCGCCGAAGGGCTAGGCAGTCTCTTTTCGACGCAACTAGAGTTGGCGGAGAAAGACAAGCAGGAGAAACTGCTAGCCGGCGCGGAGCTTAGGGCCCTGCAGGCGCAAATCAACCCCCACTTTCTCTTTAACGCCTTAAATACGGTGGTGTCATTTTGCCGCACGAAGCCCGAGACAGCACGGCGATTGCTAATTAATTTGGCAGACTTGCTGCGCGCCAATTTCGTGCATCACCCCGACATGGTTACGCTCAGCAAGGAGCTAGAACATGTCGAAGCCTATCTGGAGATTGAGAAAGCGCGTTTTAGCAGCAAATTGCAAGTGGTGTATGACCTGAAGTCGGAGGATTTCCTCCTCCCCCCGTTGATACTGCAGCCGCTTGTTGAAAATGCCGTCAGGCACGGGCTTCAGCCCCATCCCCGCGGCGGAGTGCTGCATATAGCCGCAGAAACTGGCAGCACCTGCCATACTGTGACCATCCGTGATTCTGGGATTGGGTTTGACGTCAACCACACTGGTTACAGTGGCTGTGGCATAGGACTTAGCAACGTCAACCAGCGCTTACAGAGTCTCTACGGAGCCCAGTTTGGGCTAGACATTCAGTCTGTGCCCGGGCAAGGCACTACCTGCCGAGTGCGGATTCCACGCCGCGAGGTGGCCTAGATGGCGATTCATGCCGTAATCATTGACGACGAACAGCCGGCGCGCCAAGAGCTTTCTTTCCTCTTACAGAAGCTGGGATGGTTAGAGGTCGTGGGGGAAGCGGAAACAGCGGATGAGGGGTTGGCCCTAGTGTTTGCTCTTTGTCCCCAGGTTGTCTTTCTGGACATTAGGTTGCCGGGGGTTAGCGGCTTAGAGTTAGCAAGAGAGATCGCCCAGTTGCCGGACAAACCACATGTCGTGTTTACTACCGCCTACGACAGTTATGCTTTAGCAGCTTTTGAGGTAAACGCTTTGGACTATGTCCTTAAGCCTTATCACGAGGCGCGTGTGCTGAAGGCTGCGCATAAGGCGCGGGTGGCGTTAGACAAGGTCAAGACCCCGCCTAATCGCCCGAGCCAAGACAGGTTGGCGGTGCGAAAGGAAGAGAAGGTCTATATATTGCCCTGTGGGGAAATATCCTTGGCCTATGCTGAGGGACGCGACATTCTGATTGGGTCTAGGCAGGCGGTGTACAAGAGTGACTTTTCGCTGCAGGAGCTGGAAGAGAGGTTCGCCACCCATAACTTTTTCCGTTGTCACCGCGGCTACCTCGTCAACTTAGACAAAATTAAGGAAATATCGCCGTGGTTTAGCGGCGGCTACGTGCTCAAACTGGACGGATTCCCAGCGGAGGTGCCGGTAAGCCGCAAACAGGCAAGGGAGTTTAAACTGCGAGTGGGACTTTAATCATTAAAACAAGCCATTCAGGCTTGTTTTTTGACTGCTTAGACGTAAAACTTGCATTTTGGCGAAAAATAAGCATAATAATCTTAAGTGCCTTAATTGTAC
>DBBC01000038.1:495-2623 GCA_002292025.1 Firmicutes bacterium UBA994 | reverse complement strand
GCCAAAGCCGGGGCGTGTATGCCATTGGCCCGACTAACGTTGACCTTGCCGGGCCTTTGGGCTACGGACGGACTATTTGGCAATTCGACCCACAAGGGCAACTGTTGGTTTACCCGCGCTTACACGCACTAAAGGACTTGCCTTGTCAACCGCTGGCTTGGCTGGGGGAAAGCTACCTGCGAAGTTGGCTGCATGAAGACCCCTTGCGCCTGCGGGGGGTACGCGAGTATATGCCTGGCGACCCATTGAACCGCATTAACTGGAAGGCGACAGCCAAAGCTGCTCGCCATATGGTGCATGTGTATGAACCTTCAGCCCAAATCAGCGTACAGTTTCTGCTAAATCTTGCTAATGCCGACCACGTATGGATGGGACTCAATCGAGATGAAACAGAATGGGCGATTGAGGTAACCGCCTCCATAGGCTTTGCCCTATTTGCAGCGCACTGCAGCGTGGGTGTGTCCGCCAACGACTACACCACTAACCTAGCCGTAGGTGCGGGGGAGGCGCACCTACAAAGATTTATGGAAGCCTTAGCGCGAGCAAATACATATGCGCGGTGGAAAGCCAACGTCTTTATAGAACACTCTTTACAGCAGCGGCATTTCGGCACTACGCTCGTTTTCGTGACCCCCATCCTGACCGAGGAAATTATGGGTGCTCTCGCACAAGCACGTATAAGCCGCACTCCGCTGCGCGTGGTCTACACAGGCAGAGCAGTATCGCCGTTCTTTGACCATAGCACCATGCTTTGGCTGCCAAAGGAGGGGGCAGGGCGTGAACAGTAATGCTCGCGTAGTTCTTTCGCAGGCGCTGGCCGTGTGTGCCCTAGCGATAGTGGTACACAGCTGGGCTACGGCCTTGATTCTGGTGCTGCGCATCGGCACCCCCACCTTGGTGCCGCTCTATCAGTTAATCTTAGCCGGGGTATTGTCTTTTGGTGTGGCGCGAGTCAGCCGCCGTTGGCGCGGCTGGCGGCAATGGCTGCCACGGCAGGTTTTCGCCGTAGCCGCAGTCTACATAACCACTGTGCACATCGACGCCTATGCCGGATTTTCTCTGTTTTCTATCGCGGTCTATGCATTTTGCCTGATGGCGGCCGACCTAGCGGACTCCGTTTGGCAGTATATTGAGGTCCGCGAATTGCTCACTTTGGCCTCTGTCTTCGTCGGGCTGGGGTTGCTGGCGGCGCCTTTCGCGGGGCCGCTGCCGGTCCTAGATATATTGTTCGGGTTTTCACTGGCTAGCTTTCTTTCGCTGGGCCTAGTTTGGGAACACCATCTTGAAACTGTCGTTAAACGCATCTCTACTTACCGAGCTCCCGTATGGATGTTTTTGGTTATAATCCTCTTTTTTGCCGCGGTAGTCGCCACAGGGCGGGGAATGTTCAGTTTGCGCCCTTTGTTAGTCTTGGGCATGAGCCTGTTGCGCGATATCGTGACTTGGACGCTGTTACCAATTATCAGTCACTTAACCGCCGCTATTGTAGCTGCCGCTCAGTTCTTGCTAAGCTTATTCCGGCTAGACGCGCCAGAAATACCCGAGGTCGGAGGTGCGCTTGGGGAAAGGCTTCGCCAAATAATCCTTGAACCGGCCAACCCTATTTACCTGCAAATATTGGGCGGGGTCTTTGGGGTCGTTATCCTCCTAGTTCTCTACGTCGCGCTATCCGAACATCAGCGCGGCAAGTCCGCCAAACATACTGATGAGCGTGAGGCTCTGCAGATAGAATTGCGCTGGCCTAAACTGTGGAATGCAACACGGAGAAGAATCAAGAGGCCGCAATTGCCGCGCGAGCCGCAAAACATTTGGGACGTCTTGCGCTATATCGAACTTTGGGGCGAAAAACTAGCGCGGCCAAGGCATATAGGGGAAACATTGCAAGAGTATGCCCGCGCCCTCATGCCCCTATTGCCACAGGAAGCCTTAGCCGTAATCGTGCGTAACTTTGAATATTGCCGCTACCGCGAATCAGACCTCTCCGAGGCCCAGTGGCAAGCCACTTACGCGGCTTGGGCAGAAGCGCGTGTCGAAGTGGCGCGCCGCAAGCAAGAAGTGACGCATGCTCAGAGGTTGGGTCGGTAGACTGCCAAGACACCGGGCGACACCGGGGACAGTCCCTTTTGTC
>DBBC01000038.1:0-149 GCA_002292025.1 Firmicutes bacterium UBA994 | reverse complement strand
GAGCCGCTCATGTTAAAGGCGCCGCGATAGATAGGGGCTCGCCGCGTCCACAAAGCGCCAAAGCAGGTCTTGTCCTTTGCTTATACCTAGGCGCGGTGTGGCTGTCACCCTGCTGGGGATGGTGCCATCGTCTGTCACATAGAGCGGTG
>DBBC01000024.1 GCA_002292025.1 Firmicutes bacterium UBA994 | reverse complement strand
GAAGCATCGGCTCCTCAAACAAGGTGATCATCTGCTGGTCGGGGTGTCCGGCGGGGCGGACTCGGTCGCCTTGTTGCTGTGCCTGCGCGACATGGCGCAGGACTTCGCTGTGAGACTTACAGTTGCCCACCTTAATCATGGGCTGCGCGGCCAAGTCGCTGCTGACGACGCGCTTTTTGTGGCCGCACTATGCCGCGCAATGGCGGTGCCCTTGGTATCGCACACAGTCGATGTAGCAGCGCGCCACAAGAGCAGCGGCGAGTCGTTGCAGCAAGCCGCTCGCAGGGAGCGGTTCCGCTTTTTTGCTGATGTGTGCCGCGGGCAAGGGCAGAATAAAGTGGCCCTAGCACATCACCAAGACGATCAAGTCGAGACTATGCTGCTAAACCTCATGCGCGGCACGGGACTAAAGGGGCTTGCCGGCATGAGGCCACTTGACCGAGGGCTTTTTGACCTAACGCTCATCCGCCCGCTGCTGGCTGTAAACAGGGCCAGCATTGAGGCTTTTTTGGCTGAGCGTGGACAAAAATATAGGGATGACCATACCAACCTTGATACCAAGTACCGTCGCAACCTAGTGCGCCATGAGGTGCTGCCGCTGCTCGGCAAATTAAACAGCGATGCCGCAAGAGCATTGCTGCGAGTTAACAGGCATATGCAAGCGGCCGACGACTATATCAGTGCGCAAGCAACGTCCCTGTGGCTGACGGCCCATGCGCCGCTGTCTTACGGCACCGGCCTGCGGCTGGACAGCCTGCGCCATTGCCACCGCGCCTTAACCGCTCGCCTGCTGCAATGGGCACATGCACAGGAGTGCATGGGTGAGAGCGATATGGAGACTGCGCATATTGAAGCCTGCTTGGGATTACTTGACCGGCAGGCAGGGCGCAAAATCCGCCTCCCCGGGGGAATTACCGCTCAGCGCGCACGCCATCACTTGGTCTTCTATCGCGCGCAGCCTGATTTAAGCAAACCCTATGAGATTGAGCTGAGCGTGCCCGGTGAGGCAGTTCTGCCGGACGGGAGCGTAATCTCTGCGGAGCCGGTAGCCGCTATACCCGCACACTATCCGCCGTCTTCCGCCGCTATCGCCTATATCACCGGCACAAATACAAAGCTCACAGTGCGAAACCGTCGCCCCGGCGACACGTATATACCTTTAGGGGCGTCAGGACATAAGAAGCTCAAACAGGCCATGAGCGAGGCAGAGATACCGTTGCCGTGGCGCGACACGCTTCCCGTGGTCGTGGTTGACGATATGGTCGTATGGGTGCCGGGACTGCGCATTGCAGAACAATTTCGCGTACCTGAGGACAGACTGGCAAATGCCTTCAAGTTGACGTACTCCATGAATTTGCGTAACTGAGTTAACCCTTAGGGGAAAGAGAGTGCGGCAAATTCATAAATTTGCGGAACTGAGTTAGCCCCTAGGTACAGGTAGTGCGGCAAATTCATAAATTTGCGTAACGTAGCTACTCAGCCCTGTTCAAAGGGTAAGAAAAGCAAAAAAAGAACGAAATTAATGGCCCTTCGTGTCTTTCGTGGATAGTATCTAACTGCCGCAGATGCCGATTAAATTACGAGATTCCCGAAGCAGGTACTAGAATTAAGGGGGCAGAATAATTGCAGCAGCCAGACCTACGCGTACTGATTCCGCGACAGGATATTGCCGCTAAGGTACAGGAGATGGGAGAAACTTTGAGCCGCGATTACCGCGGTAAAGAAGTGTTGCTGGTAGTGGTGCTGCGCGGAGCGGCGCTGTTTGCCGCCGATCTTTGCCGCTGCATCGAAGCGGATGTAGTAATAGATTTTATCGCCGTTTCCAGCTATGGGTCGTCCACGTCTAGTTCCGGCGTGGTGCGGTTCCTCAAAGACCTCGATGAGTCTGTGGAGAGCCGACATGTGCTCATTGTCGAAGACATTGTGGATACAGGGCTAACACTTGCTTACTTGATGGAGAATCTTAAGTCCCGCCATCCGCAGAGCCTAAGAACCTGTACCTTGCTGGATAAACCCAGCCGTCGGCGTGTCGACTTACGCCCTGACTACGTAGGGTTCACTATCGATGACTTGTTTGTCGTAGGATATGGACTAGATTGGGACCAGCGCTATCGCCACCTGCCTGATATCTGCATCCACTCAGAGAAGTAACGCCCGCACACGACAGCACAGTTTTACACAATCCCTTGCACTGTGGTAAGATATGCTGGGTTCCAAGAAGGAGGCTCTTTTATTTGAATCGCAATTTGAGAACAGCTAGTATGTACCTTTTAGTGATATTGTTAGGGTTTGCCCTAATTCAATATTTTGGCGAGCGTACCGCGGCGCCGCGGGAGCTCACCTACGGCGAGTTCTTCGCCTTAGTCGAAGCAGGCGAGGTTCGCACTGCTGATCAGGTGGGCAGCGATGTCACCGGCGAGCTTAAGGACGGTACGCGGTATCGCACCATCGTGCCGCCGGATGACGCGGAACTTATTCCGCTACTGCGCACCAAGACGCAGTATAGCTTCCAACCGCCGCCCGAGCCGCCGTGGTGGACAGCCCTGCTAACCTATGGGCTGATGTTTGCCGCCATTGCTGCCCTGTGGTATTTCTTTATGCAGCAGTCGCAGTCCGGCGGCAATAAAGTAATGAGCTTTGGCAAGTCGCGGGCCAAGCTGCACGGTGAAGCGCGTAAACGCATCACCTTCGCGGATGTCGCCGGTTATGAAGAAGTAAAAGAGGAACTGGACGAAATCGTGCAATTTCTCAAAAACCCCAAAAAGTTTAGCGAAATAGGCGCACGCATACCCAAAGGCGTAATGCTATATGGTCCTCCCGGCACCGGCAAAACATGGCTGGCCCGAGCCGTAGCCGGTGAGGCGGGGGTACCTTTCTTCAGCATTTCCGGCTCCGAGTTCGTGGAGATGTTTGTGGGGGTGGGTGCTTCTCGCGTGCGCGACACGTTCGAGCAAGCTAAAAAAAGTTCGCCCGCTATCGTCTTTATCGATGAGATCGACGCCGTAGGGCGACAGCGCGGCGCAGGTTTAGGCGGCGGGCATGACGAACGCGAGCAGACGCTTAACCAGCTGCTCGTAGAGATGGATGGCTTTGAAGGCAACGAAGGCGTTATCATCATGGCGGCTACTAACCGCCCCGATATCCTAGACCCAGCCTTGCTGCGCCCCGGCCGTTTCGACCGTCAGGTGACCGTGGGGCGGCCTGACGTCAGAGAGCGCGAAGCCATCTTCAAAGTGCATACCCGTAACAAGCCGCTGGCCGGGGAAGTAAAACTAGACGTGCTGGCCGGACTAACCCCCGGCTTCACCGCCGCAGATATCGAGAATCTTGTCAATGAAAGCGCGCTGTTGGCAGCCCGCCAAGACAGGCGTACTATTGCCATGTCCGACATGGAAGAGGCAATTCACCGCGTGATTGCCGGGCCCAAGAAGAAATCCCGCGTGATTTCAGCGCAAGAGAAAAAGGTCTTTGCCTATCATGAGGCCGGGCATGCCTTGAGCCGCTATCTCACCCCGGGCGCTGACCCGGTTCACCTAGTGAGCATTATCCCGCGCGGCATGGCGGGCGGCTACGTCATCTCCTTGCCGACGGAAGATCGCTTTGTCATGACCAAGACCGAGATATTAGATAACGTCACCTATGCTTTGGCCGGCCGCGTGGCTGAGCAACTGGTGTTTAACGAAATATCTACCGGGGCCCAGGACGACCTAGATAAGTCCACGCGCCTCGTGCGGCGCATGATCATGGAATACGGCATGAGCGAGGAACTAGGCCCTGTCACTTACGGCGAAAAAGAGGAGCAAGTGTTCCTAGGGCGGGACATCTCTCGCCAGCGCAATTTCAGCGAAACAGTCGCGCACAGCATTGACCGCGAAGTGCGGCGCATAGTTGACCGCTGCTATCACCGGGCGGAGGAATTGCTAAAGAACAACCGCGAGAAACTAGACCTAATCGTAAATGCGCTGCTAGAGCGGGAGACACTCAAGGGCGACGAGTTCGAAGTTTTGCTCACGACCGGCACCTTACCCCCGCCGGTTAAAGCCTAGGCCGCAAATTCCGGGCGTTCTCATCAATTCCGGCAGTCACGGCAAGTTGGAGTGGAGGGGGTTGCCAAATGACCCATAGAAAGCATGAAGACACACGACAAGAAAACCTTAGGGCCCCTTCGTGTCCTTCGTGGATGGAATGGTGTGGGGTATGAATGTAGTTGTTTCCGGTGATTTCCTGACGCTAGACGAGATTAAGGCCGTCAGCCGTGCCAGGGCAGTTGTTTCACTTAGCCCTAGCACACCACAGCGCATTGACAGAGCGCGCCGGCTGGTGGACACCTTAGTAAGCGAGGGGAGCCCTGTTTATGGCATAACCACAGGGTTTGGCAAATTTGCGGAAGTACCTATCAGCAGGGAGCAGACCGCGGCTCTACAACACAACCTGATCGTCAGTCATGCCTGCGGCGTAGGTCCTCCGCTGCCGACAGACGCGGTGCGTGCCCTGCTGCTGCTGCGGGCTAATGCCTTAGCCAAAGGGTTTTCCGGGGTACGGGTCAGCACCGTGGAATGTTTATTGGCCATGCTCAATGCCGGCATCCATCCCATAGTGCCCGCACAAGGCTCATTGGGGGCGAGTGGCGACTTGGCGCCGCTAGCGCATGTAGTGCTGGTCATGCTAGGTCTTGGCGAAGCCGAAGTAGACGGCGCGATTCTGCCGGGCAGGGAAGCACTCGCCCGCCGCCATCTTGCGCCTATTTCTTTAGCTGCGAAAGAGGGGCTGGCCCTGATTAACGGCACGCAGGCTATGGCCGCCAACCTAAGCCTTGCCGTCATCGATACATTATCCGCGCTTAAGGCCAGCTTTATTACGGCGAGTTTGACGCACCAAGCGTTGCGCGGCATCCCCGCCGCGTTTGACGTTCGTCTCTCTGCAGTGCGCCCTCACCCGGCACAAGCTAAGGCCGCCGAGGCCCTGCGCACGATGCTTGCGGGGAGCACGCTGGTCACAGCGCCGGGGGAGATACGTGTACAGGATGCCTACGCCCTCAGGTGCATGCCGCAGGTGCACGGAGCGTGTTGGCACGCGCTCGACCACGTGGCAAATACACTGCTTATCGAATGCAATTCCGCCACCGATAATCCATTAGTTTTCCCGAAAGACGGGGAAGTCATCTCCGGCGGTAATTTCCACGGCGAGTTTTTAGCGCTGGCCGCAGACTATCTGGCACTGGCCGTAGCTGAACTGGGCAGCATTGCCGAGCGCCGTATAGAACGCCTCGTCAACCCCCAGCTTTCCGGCCTGCCCGCTTTTCTGACGCGGCACGGTGGTCTTAACTCTGGGCTGATGATTACGCAGTACACCGCCGCAGCCTTAGTGTCCGAGAACAAAGTGCTGAGTCATCCCGCCAGCGTGGACTCTATCCCTTCCAGCGCCAATCAAGAAGATCATGTGAGTATGGGTGGGGTGGCCTGCCGCAAGGTGAGGCAAATTGTGGAGAATACTATGCGCGTACTGGGGATAGAGCTCCTTGCCGCCTGTCAAGCGATTGACCTGCAGTCAGGAGGAGAGTTGTCATCCGCCAGCAGGATAGCCTACGACCGCTTGCGGGGAGTTGTGCCTATGCTGGAGGAGGATCGCGTCATGTATCGCGACCTAAACGCTGCTTACGCCATGTTACAGTCCGGAGAGATTCAGGCGGCGGTGGAGGCATTCACCGGCGAACTGGTCAAATTATAAATAAAGACAAAAAATAAAAGACAAATGCCGAGCTGTCTGAGCAGGTGTCGGTTATTTTTGGGGTAGAGGTGAAAGAGTGAAAATCATTCAGTGCGTGCCTAATTTTAGTGAAGGGCGCAATCAAGCGGTCATCGATCAAATTGTGCAGGTTATAGCAGATGTAGAGGGGATTACACTTCTAGACGTAAAACCTGACCGCGATCACAACCGCGTGGTGGTCACTTTTGTCGGTGATCCGCAGGCTGTGGCTGAGGCCGCCTTCCGCGGCGCGGCTAAGGCCGCTAAGCTAATCGATATGCAGACGCATCGCGGCGAGCATCCGCGCATGGGCGCCACTGATGTAGTGCCCTTTGTGCCCCTAGTTGGAGCCACCATGGAGGATTGTCAATCCATCGCCCTGCAAGTCGGGGAGAGAATCGGCCGCGAACTCGATATACCTGTTTATCTATATGAACGCTCGGCGCGTACCCCGGCTCGCCGTAATTTAGCAGATATCAGGCGGGGGGAATACGAAGGAATAAAGGCCGAAATAGAAACCAACCCTGCGCGTACGCCGGATTTCGGCCCTAGCCGCATACACGCTACGGCCGGTGCCACAGCCGTTGGCGCACGCCCACCGCTGATTGCCTTTAACGTCAACCTCGACTCGTCTGATGTTAAAATTGCCAAGGCCATTGCCAAAGCTGTACGTGAATCAAGCGGCGGGCTGCCTGCTGTCAAAGGACTAGGTATGATGTTAGAAGCCACTAACCAAGCGCAAATATCCATGAACATGGTGGATTTTAATGTTACCGGTCTACACACAGTAGTCGAGGCCATTAAGCTAGAAGCTGCCAAGCACAACGTAAAGATTGCTAACAGCGAGGTGATCGGCTTGCTGCCGGCGCAGGCGCTGATAGATGCGGCCGCCCATTATTTGGCTCTTAAAGATTTTGGTCCCGGACAAGTGCTAGAGCTAAAGCTAGCCGCACGGCATGAAGGCTGATCTCCTTATTGCCAACGGGCGGGTCGTCACTACCCGCGGATTTAGTCACAGCCCGCAGGTAGGCGCGCGGCTAGGGGAAGTGGAAGAACTCTCGCCGGGCTACATACTGCTTGGCGACGGCCGTATCTTGGCCGTAACCGGGAATCTGGCTGATGCTAGAGAGCTAGTGGGACCGGACACATATGAGATTGACGCCAGCGGCCTCCTAGTGATGCCGGGTTATGTGGATTGTCACACTCACCTTAGTTTTGCGGGATGGCGTGAGACGGAGTTTGCTATGCGCCTTGCCGGTGTTCCCTACCTTGAGATTCTCGCAGCCGGCGGCGGCATCCTCAGCACAGTGCGGCGGACACGGGCGGCTACAGAAGCAGAGTTACTTGAGAATACGCTGGCCGCGCTTGACGCTATGCTTTTCTCCGGCACCACGACAGTCGAGGCAAAAAGCGGCTATGGCCTTACCGTAGCCGATGAACTAAAGCAGCTGCGGGTACTGAAAGAAGCTAACCGCCGCCATCCGCTAGATGTGGTCGCCACATTTATGGGGGCACATGCTTTACCGCCTGAGTTTCGCGAGAAAAGAGCAGACTATGTGCGGCTGGTCATAGAAGAAATGCTGCCGCGTGTGGCGGGGGAAGGTTGGGCCGAGTTCTGCGATGTATTCTGTGAAGACAAGGCCTTTACCCTAGACGAAAGCAGAGCCATATTGCAGGCTGCTCACAGGCAAAAGCTTGGTTTGCGCGTCCATGCCGATGAAATCACCCCGTTGGGCGGGGCAGGGTTAGCCGCAGAACTGGGGGCTGTTTCCGCCGAGCACTTAATC
>DBBC01000101.1 GCA_002292025.1 Firmicutes bacterium UBA994 | reverse complement strand
TGCCCCTTAGTGTTCTTAGTGGATCGCATCTCTTTTGGCCGCATGACCTGCATACAGAAAAGGAGGTCTCGCTTATGTCTAGTCGTCCGCTTAGAAGCGACCGCGCTGTCACTCGGGAGGAAGCGCTAAACTATCTTGCGCGCGCTGAGGTGGGGTTCCTCGCGCTGGCGAACGACAACGAACCTTACGCAGTGCCCCTCCACTTTGTACTACTGAATGGAACCTTGTACTTTCACTGCGCCAAAGCGGGACGCAAGCTCGACATGCTAAGGCAAAACCCGCGCTGCTGTGTGGCAGTATCATTTTGTGACGGCTTCAAAGAGGGGCCCGCGGCCTGCGACTACGGAACATATTACCGGAGCGCTATCGCTACGGGCACGGCGCGCGTAGTCGACAATCTAGGCGAGAAAATAGCCGCGCTTAACGCGCTTACCGCCAAGCACGCCACCAAAGAATTTATGCCCGTCAGCGCGCGCGAAGCAGCCAGGGTGATGGTGATGGCTATAGATATTGTGGACCTTACCGGCAAAGCGCGACGCGAGTAGCTTTACGCTCCTACGGTGTGCCCGATGTCATCACCATGACAGTAAACCCTGTTCTTACCCTTTTGCTTGGCGTGATACATCGTGGCATCGGCAGCCTGTAATAGTCCTTCGGCACTTTCCGCGTCGCGCGGATAGGCAGCAATCCCTGCGCTGGCCGTGGTGTGAATCGTCGCTACTCCCACCCGAAACTCGAGTTGGCGTATCGCCTCTAATATGCGGTGCGCAATCACACGCGCGTCTTCCGGCTCGGTGCTCGGCAAGAGCACAGCGAATTCGTCGCCACCATAACGTGCCACGATATCCTCGGCGCGCACATTGTCGCGAATGGTTTCGCTTAAGCTACGCAGGTAGTCATCACCCGCCAAATGGCCAAACCGGTCGTTAATGTGCTTTAGGCTGTCTGAGTCTATCATCAGCAGACAAACAGACGTGGACTCTTCAGCCGCTTGCTCCACCAACCTCGCGGCGGACTTGTGGAACGACCTTGCGTTAGCAAGCCCGGTCATGCTGTCGGTCATAGCCATTTGCAGCGTGCGCTCGTAAAGCTGAGCGTTGTCTAGGGCGATGGCTGCCTGTGTGGCAATGGTGGATAGTAGTTCAACGTGTTCGTCAGTAAAGGCATCGGCTTCATAACTTTGCGCGGACAGAGCGCCAATGACCTCGTCTTGCAGTATAATCGGCACGATCAGCACACTCTGTACTGCTCGCTCCGGGTTGCCGTATGTCTTCACTCCCGGTATACTGCGGCTGTCATGATTATAGAGAACGGGGGCCATAGTTATGATAGCGCGGGAGGTCGGGCCCTCGTTCAGCGCAAAAGTTATAGGCGGCTGCCTTCCCCCATCGTCATAGGCAAATTTTAGCTCTACCTCTTGCCGTTCCGCATGGTACAGGGCGACGAAAAAAGCACCGACGTCCATTACTCTGCCGGTTTCTTTGTACATGGCATCGAATAGGTCTTCTAGGGATAGACTCGCGGCAAAGCGGCGCCCAAACTCGTTAAACATCTTCAAGTAGCTAGTCTGTTTGCGCTGCATGTCCAGCGCGCGGCTGGTGGTCAGCGCCGTGGCCACACTCGCGGCTATGTGTGCAAGCGTCCGCATCGCGTTACGGCAACGACGCTGCGGACCGCGCACCGCCACGGCTAGAGCTCCGCCGCTCGCGTCATCAGCCCCAAAAGCGACCACAAGTATATTTAGTGGTGCGCTGTAGAAAGTATGCGTAGGCTTTCTCTTGTTGACTTCACGCAAGTAGTCCATACAGTGCACAGGCCAGTGTCCGCTAGTGCCAAACTCTTTATTTTCGCCATTAATGACCCATGCCGCACCCACGGCGTACGGCAATTTTAAGGCTTGGCACAGTGCATAGTCTAATACTTCACGACTGCTGCCGATGGTCGCCGCAATCCCTTCGCTGGACTCCATCAGCCGCCGCATGCTCCTTAATTCGCGGCGCAGAAGGAGATGCCGTCCACGGGCGGTGTGCACTCGCCGCCAGATATAAAGTGTAAGGGACTGGATTATGTAAGCGCCGGCGCCCAGAGCTGCAATCTGAGCTACAAGAGCTCCCCACTCACGCCACGGTGCTCCCGCAAGGGCAAGCAGCACCGCTCTGGGCAGAGCGTAAATGGCAACTACAATTGTCGCCCCTGTCATGCCGTAGAACCCGGCCGCGGTGAGCGTACTGATAGCGACCACGGTTTCAAGGTTGAGTGACGGCGCGTTAAGCACCCAGAGGACCAGCAAGGCCCCCACAAGAATGGCTATGCCTCCCAAAGGAACATGACGAAAGAACCCCTCGCGTTTAGTTCGCACTGCCACCCTCCCCCGCGCTTATTAGCGGCGCCACGTGCCGATCGCAGGTCGCCAGTCAAGAGATGAACGTCATCACACCCGTTCTAATGATGCTCCAAGTTTAGCTAGCTTAAGGTCTAGCCTTTCGTACCCGCGGTCCATGTGATCTATGCCATGTA
>DBBC01000037.1 GCA_002292025.1 Firmicutes bacterium UBA994 | reverse complement strand
TCTTGCCTCTTGTTTCTTGTATCTTGTTTCTTGTTTCTTGTTTCTTGTTTCTTGTATTGGAGCGGGTGATGGGGATCGAACCCACGCAACCAGCTTGGAAGGCTGGAGCTCTACCATTGAGCTACACCCGCCTTTGGAAGTAATGGTGGAGAGGACTGGATTTGAACCAGTGTAGGCGTCTGCCGGCAGATTTACAGTCTGCTCCCTTTGGCCGCTCGGGCACCTCTCCATCGGCTGTTACATTATAATTGGGGGCAGCCCGTACGTCAAGCAAACCAAGACTATGTCATCCGCTCTAACAAGTACCGCTCTATCTTGCGTTTGACTCGTTGCAGCGCGTTATCGATAGACTTTACGTGGCGGTCTAGTTCCTCGGCAATTTCCTGATACGACTTACCGTCTAGATAGTACCTCAAGACCTTGCACTCTAGGTCGCTCAAGAGCTCTCCCATACGACACTCTATGTCTCTGAACTCTTCTTGATGAATGACCAGTTCCTCCGGATCCGTAATTTTCCCGCCGGATAAAATATCCAACAGCGTACGGTCAGATTCTTCGTCATATATCGGTTTGTTGAGCGAGACGTACGAGTTTAGAGGGATATGCTTCTGCCGCGTGGCTGTCTTTATGGCGGTAATGATCTGACGAGTGATGCATAGCTCGGCAAATGTTCTAAATGACGACAGCTTGTCCGGCCTGAAGTCGCGAATGGCCTTATAGAGGCCAATCATACCCTCCTGCGTTATGTCATCACGATCTGCCCCCACGAGAAAATAAGACTTAGCCTTGGCACGAACAAACGCACGGTACTTGTTGATTAAATGCTCCAGCGCGTAGGTGCTCCCTTGCTTTGCTCCCTCGACAATGTCCTCTTCCGGCATCATTTCAAGGGCTACCGCGTCGCGTGCCGGAAAATCCACCAAGCATCGCCTCCAGACTGGGCGTAACTATATGAATCTCATAAACTACTGAAATTCACGCTGTACAGTACGATTATATACTTATGTTATGTAAAGGTCAATCCAAGGGAGTTGCCTGCGCTCGTTGTTGGCGTACAACTTCGAATAAAACTATTCCTGCTGCGACCGAAGCGTTAAGAGACCCGATCGGGCCCACGGTGGGTATGGCCACCAGCCGGTCACAGTTCTCCTTGAGCAGGCGGGAGATGCCCTCGTCCTCGCTGCCAATAATCAGCGCCAGCGGGCAGGTAAGCTTAACGTCGTACACAACAGTGCCGCTTTGCTCCGCGCCCACCACAGTAAAGCCAGCATCTTTTAGGCGAGCGACATGCTGCGCTAGATTTGCCACACGCGCCACCGGCAAGTGCATGACAGCTCCTGCCGAAGCCTTGGCAACCGTAGGTGAGAGCGCTGCGCTGCGCCGCTTGGGAATTATCACTCCCTGCGCCCCCGCACCCGCGGCGCTACGTAAAATGGCCCCTAAGTTGTAGGGGTCTTCGATGTGGTCCAGCACTACTAATAAAGGGCACGGCTGCGCTAAGGCTTTCCCCACGAGCTCCTCGAACTCCATATAGGATGCAACGGCCATATCGGCCATAACGCCTTGATGTGGTCTGCCTTCGCACATCCTGTCCAGAATGATCTTTTCCACTTCGACTACGACTACGCCCTGCTGTCTGGCGAGTTCAAGTATCTGCCGAATCCCGCCTCCGGCCTGCTTCTGCACAAACAACTTATTTATGGCTGCCTGCGCCCGCAGCGCCTCCAGCACAGGATTACGCCCTTCTATCTGGTTCATCCTTACCTCCGTCTAGTTCAGATTTACTGTATGGTGAGCCGCAGCTCATCTGCCCCTCACTACACCCGTGGACGCTGAGGCACCCCGGCCCGGCTTGGTCAAAAACATGCGGCGCGACATCTCTCACTAGGCGCAGCATCTCCCATGCCAGCGCACGAATCTCCCATTGCGCCCGCCGGCAACACCGCAGAGCAAAAAAGTTGTATAAACTACGGGCATTAAGTGTAGCCACCAGCTTAGTTGCACAAGCATTAGGCAGCACGTAGCGCGCATCTTCCGCCGGCACATGCAAAAGCAATGACGAATAGGCGCGCCGGATAGCCCCTATGGCTGCCAAGAACTCCCTGCCAGCCTCGGCTGAATCGGCGATAGTAGGGGGAGTTATAAACTCAAAATCTTCTTCGGCCACGTAGCGCTGCGATTGCTGAGAATAGGAGGCCATGCGATGCCGCACCAGTTGATGGGATAGAGCCCGACTCACACCTTCAATCCCAAAGGTGAAGCTGACATGCTCAAGCGGCGACTCGTGCCCAAGCGCCAAGAGTTTAGCGACCATTGACGCCGCCTTATCTCCCTGCAAGCGCATCTTTATCGTGGCAATGTCCGCGCCAGAATAACACAGCCGTGCTGCGGCCGCGACCAAATTGTCAGGTTCCGGCGTGTGTGCGAGCAACTTTACCCGCATGTCTCGCCCTCCTCGATCCGGCGTATAAAACGGATTATCTCCAGCGCACGCTCTTCCTCTTGCGCGAGGTAAAGGTAGCCAATCAAACTTTCCACACCGGTACTGTGTCTATACTCAGTAGCACTAGCGCTTTTTGGCACATTGCCGCTCCTGATATTCCTCCCACGCCGCAAAATTTCTTTCTCTTTCACGGTAAGTATCTCTGCTAGGGCGTGGGCGGCCTTAGCTTGAAAAGACGCACACACGTAGTGCGCGGTTTGTTTGTGCACTGCACTCATGCGCTTAGGCCCCTCTAAGATAGTCAGAACTCGCATCGCTAATTCGTAGTAGGCATCGCCGATATAGGCCCAAGCTACGGGTGAAAAATCTTCCGGCGTCACCGCTACCACTTGAGTTTCCACCTGACCCCTTGCGGGGTATCCTCTAGCACAATACCAAGCTGCAGGAGGTCTTGGCGAATTTTGTCCGCAGTCCAAAAGTCACGTGCCCGCCGCGCCTCCTCCCGCCTGGCAATAAGTTCCTCTACTTCAGCGGCAATACTCTTTTCGACCCTAAGCTCTACTCCCAGTACGTCCGCCAGCTTATGTAATGTATCCAAGACCTCTGCGGTATTGCCCATCCCGCCTCGCGTTATGGCGGTATTTGCTTCCCGCGCGAGTTCGAACAAAACTCCCCAGGCCCCCGCAGCGTTAAAATCATCAGCCAGCGTCTCCTTAAAACGCTCCTCGTACTTGGCAAGGTCCAAAACTTCGCCTGACGCAGGCGGTGTATCACGCGCAGCCAACACATGCTCCAACGCGGCATAGGTGTTCTTTAGGCGATGCAGTGCGGCATTGGCACTGTCCAGCGATGTAGCGTCAAAAGCAAGGGGTTTGCGGTAGTGGGCGCTCTGCAGGAAGAACCGTACCACGCTGCCGTCGTGGTGCCGCAGGATATCTCTTAGTATAAAAAAGTTTCCCTGCGACTTAGACATTTTCTCGTCGTTGACAATGAGAAAGGCCCCATGCACCCAGTAGCGCGCCAGAGGTTCGCCCGGGCACAGTGCCTCACTCTGTGCCAGTTCGTTTTCATGATGGGGAAACTGTAAATCAGAGCCTCCGGCGTGTATATCAATATGCCCCCCGAGCTCAGAGCGCACCATGGCCGAGCACTCAATATGCCACCCCGGTCTCCCCGCCCCCCACGGACTTGGCCAGTTGGGCTCACCAGGCTTAGCGGCTTTCCAAAGGACGAAATCAGCGGGATGGCGCTTGGCCTCGCCGACTTCAACACGGCTGCCCAAGGCCAAGTCCTCCAGTTTCTGCCCACTCAACTGCCCATAGGCGGGGAAACTCTCCACAGAGTAGAACACGTCACCATCGCTTACATAGGCAAAATCCCCGGCGATTAGGTCTTCAATAAAGGCCACAATGTCGCCGATATGCGCGGTGACTCGCGGGTGCTTGTCAGCAGCCCTAATGTTAAGGGCCTCGGCATCCGTAAAGTAGTTTTTTATCTCCTGCTCCACCAGTTCATCCACAGAAATGCCGAGCTCGGCAGCGCGATCGATAATTTTATCGTCAACGTCGGTGAAATTTTGCACATACGTTACGTCATACCCAAGGTAAACCAGAATGCGCCGAATCGTATCCCCCAAAACAAAAGTTCTGGCGTTCCCCAGATGAATGCGATTGTACACCGTTGGACCGCACAAATACATGCTCACTTTCCCCGGTATGCGCGGCACAAAAAGCTCTTTCTCCCGCGTCAGCGTATTGTAAATCTGAAGCTGCATTTCTAATCCCCCTGTATAAGTCTGAGGGTGACGGCGGCATAGCACACGACGCCCTCACCTGCTCCCACATATCCCAATCCTTCGTTGGTCGTGGCCTTAATGTTAACTTGGCCCGGCTCGATGTTTAGTGCCGCCGCGAGGTTCCCACGCATGGCATCGCGATATATCCCGATTTTGGGGGCCTCAAGTAGCAGGGTGACATCAATATGTATGGGGTCCATATGACGAGAGCTAAGCATCGAGACCACTACGCGCAAAAGCTCCATGCTCGCGGCATCACGATAGCGCTCGTCAGTATCGGGGAAATGCTGTCCGATGTCACCTAATCCTGCGGACCCCAGCAACGCATCTATAACAGCGTGCGCGACAACATCCGCGTCTGAATGCCCAAGCAACCCTAAGTTGTAGGGAATCACTACCCCCGCGAGGACCAGCCTTCTGCCCGGCACCAAACGGTGTACATCCATGCCAAACCCAACCCGCGTCACGCTCGGGGCAATAAAACGCGCTATATCGTCCGGCGTAGTGAGCTTAACGTTCGCTTGCTCCCCCGCCACTACCGCCACACGGTGCCCTAAACGAAAGGCTAACGCCGCGTCGTCCGTAGCTGTCACTCTATCGGCCTGCGCTTGCCTGTGGGCCTGCGCGGCCAGAGCACGCCGAAATCCTTGCGGGGTCTGCACCGCCACGCAATCGTCGCGTGCTAAGACCTTGGTCAAGTGCTCCCCACCGGCTTCGTAAACAGTGTCCGACAAGGGAAGGCCGGGCAAACAGGCACCGTGCTCGCGCGTCGCGGCAAGCACTCGCGCAATCAGCGCAGAGGACACAAACGGCCGAGCACCATCGTGTATAAGGACGAACTCGGTGGTTTCCGGCACTGCCGCAAGACCCGCGCAAACCGAAGCTTGGCGCGTTGCGCCACCTGTAACCAGCGTCACCGCCAATGGGTGGACAAGCTCTCTGAAAAACGCTTCACTCCCTAGGGGCACAACAAGATAGACATCTGACAAACCCGCTTGGACAAAAGCCTCTACTGTCCTTTGGATTACCGGCTTACCGTTTATGTTTATGGCGAGCTTATTGCCAAGCCCACCCATACGTCTACTGCTCCCCGCAGCCGTGATAACTACCGCAGTATCCATTACCATCAGCGCAGTTTGGCAAAAATCATACGCCCGGCTGAAGTCTGCAGCACCGACGTGACAACAACTCCGACCGTGTCACCGATATGTTTTCGTCCTTGTTCCACCACAATCATTGTCCCATCCTCAAGGTAGGCTACGCCTTGCCCAAACTCTTTCCCTTCACGCAGCACTTGTATACTCATCTCTTCGCCCGGCAGAACAACGGGCTTCAGGGCATTAGCCAGTTCGTTAATGTTGAGCACACTGATACCTTGCACCTCGCATACCTTGTTGAGGTTATAGTCATTAGTTAGAATCTTAGCCTTCAGGTCTTGTGCTAGGCGCACTAACTTGCTGTCCACCTCGCTGTGGTCGTCATAATCCTGGCGGCTAATTTCTACCCTAGCTCCACTCACCTTCTGGATGCTATTTAAGACATCCAGCCCCCTGCGACCGCGGTTGCGGCGCAGCAAGTCGGGACTGTCGGCTATGTGGCGCAACTCCTCCAGCACAAATGAGGGCACAAAGAGCGTCCCCTCTAGGAATCCCGTGTGGACAATGTCGAGAATACGCCCGTCAATAATCACGCTGGTGTCCAAAACTTTTGGTATTCCGCCATCACCCGCGAGCGGGGCTTTGCGTCGCTGCCCCGGCAGGAGTAGCGCCGCCATTTCTTCGCTCTTAGTCACGGCAACGCGCAAACCAAGATACCCGAGCAACACGTATGCCAAGACTTTGAGATACACTCCCACCAGTGGCACAAGGTCTAGCGGACGGGAGAGCAGGCTGGCCAATATCAGACCCACAATGAGCCCGGCTGCCCCCATCATCATGTCCTGCATGGGAATACGCTGCGCGTAGCTCTCAACCATATCGGCAAAACGCAGACCGAGCTTCACCAACCAAGGGGAAATAATATAGAATATGAGTCCTCCAAGTAAGGCCCCCACCATGTTGATGCTCACTGCCATCAGGCCGGTAAATTCAGTCCCGGATAACTGCTCTGCGAACGGCAAGAGCGCGGACACGAGGCTGTACATGGACAAAGCCCCGACCAACACCAATACCGCACGCGTGATTTTCCTACCCATAGATAACATCCCTCCCCCTAAAATAAAGTATACTAAATATAGCACATCAAGTACCCCTTCAGGCATCCCGTCCTGCCAATGAGCACCGTCCCCGAAGGACACGAAGGACCACTTTTGTCTTTTTTCTTTTGTTTCCAGTCTCAGGAGCAAGCGCTTGCCACTAGATGCTGTGCTTCCCCCTCGCTGACATTTTCCACTAAAATCAGCTCACTCACCAGAATGTGCCGCGCTGTGTCGAGCATGCGTTTCTCGCCTGTGGATAATCCCTTACTCTTTTCGCGTGCGCAAAGCGTGCTTACCACCTCAGCTACGGCCAGAATACACCCTGTGCGGAGTTTCTCAAGATTAGCTCGATACCGTCGATTCCAAGTTCCTTGCTCCTCGACGTGTAGTTGGCGGAGCACGGACAGAACGTGCGGCACCTCGCTTGGTGCCACAATCTGCCTTAGTCCCATGTGGTCCACGTTGTTCTGGGGAATGTATACTTTCATTTCCCCTAGGGGAATGCGCATAACATAGTAGCTCTGCCTAGCGCCCAGTATTTCGCGCACCTCAACCGCTTCAATCACGCCCGCCCCATGCATGGGATACACAACTTTATCGCCGATACCGAACATCCGCGTCACCTCCGCCCCTAATGCTACCATTGTCTAGGGTGGTAGTCAAGAAAACGAGAATTTTATCACAGGGCACAGGCAAATGTCAATACACTTTTTCATTAAGGCATTTGCGTTGTGACGAAAAAA
>DBBC01000113.1 GCA_002292025.1 Firmicutes bacterium UBA994 | reverse complement strand
GGCATTTGTTTACCTCCCTAGTTTATTCAACGCAAGGCTTGATGGTTGTTATCCACGAAGGACACGAAGGGCCACGTGCTATTTGGTGTCCCTCGTGGATCATTCTGTTTAAAAGGTCGTGGCTCCCGTGAAATTGCATCGCTCGGCCTTCAGCGCGGGCAGGTAACTGGTAAACGTTCCCCACCAATCGCGCTGCAGCTTGCGTTCAGCGGAAATATGCGATACATGTGAGAGAATGCGGAGCACACTGTCAGTCAGGCGCAGATTCTTGATGGGGTACTTTATTTCCCCGTTTTCGATAAAATATGTCCCGTCGCGTGTGGTGCCGGTCATAATCACGTTGACGGGGTCGGGGCAGTGCGTGTAGTGAAAGCGCGTGATGTAAACGCCGCGCTTAGTTGACTTAACCATCTTAGCGAGCGACGAGTTCCCGGGGGCCATCACTAGATTGGCGGGCATACCTCCCCGGACGCGGGCAGCGTGTCCGGTGGAAACGAGCCCTTCTTTGTGGGCGTCGTAGGAGTCATAGACGACGCCTGCGGCCACGCCTTTCTCAATCAGACTGACGCGGCGCTTAGCCACGCCTTCGATGTCAAAGGGCATGTTGAGGGTCTCTGGGTCCATAGCATCGTCCCAGATGGAAATGTTCTCGCCCACGACGCGTTCCCCCATCCTGCCCGACATAAAGCTGCGTCCCTCCTGCAAAGACGATGCAGTGAAGCCCAGCATGCCGAGAAAGCGAATCATGTCACTGACGGCATAAGGGGTAAGCACCGCCTCTAGCTCGCCGGGGGGGAGGTCGCGCGCGTACTCGCCGAGGGAACACCGCTCTGCGGCCTCCTCCCCCAGTGCCTTAGGGTCTATGTCTGCCATGTTGCGACTAAGAAAGTCTGCGTATCCGGTACCTGAGTGTCGCGGTGACATCACCACTGTGCGCAGGCAGGCGGCAGTCGAACAATTGTAAGCGCGTATGCCGTGGGAATTGGCTATGGCTATTTCATTGGTTTCCGTGGCGAAGGAGCCGTAAGCCTTAAGGGTTGCTGACTCGGCCGTTTGCACCAAGGTCTCTACCGCGGCGGCGCGTTCCGCGGGCGAGCACTGCGCCGTTTCCGGATAATAGGTGCGTGCGGCGACAAAGGCAGTGGGAGAGGGCAGAGACACGAAATCTGCGTCATCGGTCTGCAAGCGTGCCAGCCGCTCGGCAACTCCCATCGCGCGGCGGACATCAGCCATAGCCGTAGAATTTACCGTAGCTGTCCCGATTTTCTTGCCGATAACCACGCGTAACTTCAGGGCAATAGTGTCTTTCACGAGGTTTTGGTGAATAGAGGAGTCGGCAAAGCGCGTCAGGGCGAGCCGATCATGGGTGAGGCGCGCCTCCACCGTGGGTAGTGCTGATAGCTTGAGTACCCGCTCTAAGAACTCCATGCTCTGTTCTTTGCCGATCATTGCTTATCCACCCCTACCCGCACGCCTCTAAAGCGTGCTGGTGCGGCTCCGTGTGCGACGTGGGCAATTTGCACCGGCTCACCCTTGGCGCAGCTCGGCATTCCCCACAGCTGCCACTCGCCGTGCCCTTTCCCCGCCACTGCGTCACAGGCAGGCCAAAAACGTGTAGTCATATCGGTGTAGGCGGGGTTTTTAAGCAGGCGCGCAATGGCTCCATCCCGTATTTCGTAGGCGTATTCGGTGCCAAAGTGAAAGTTAAGGCGTTTGTCATCGAGTGACCAGCTTTTCGGGCTTTCCATAAAGACGCCGTGCTGCGTGTCTTTGATTACCTCGTCGAGGGTCCAGTCCCCGGGGTCAAGGTTGATGTTGGTCATGCGCACAAGCGGCAGGTTCGTGGCGCCGTCAGCCCGCATGGTGCCGTTGCTGGCTTGCCCCAGCATCGGAGCAGTCTCGCGCGAGGTGAGGAAGTTTAAGAACTTTCCCTTGTCGACAATGGTTACGCGTTGCGCGGGCACTCCTTCATCGTCGTAACCAAATGTGCCGAGGCTGCCCGGCAGAGTTGCGTCGGCTATGATGGTGACCTCACTGCTGCCGTATTGATATTCACCCACCATGCCGGGAGACAGGAAGCTCGTTCCGGCAAAACTTGCCTCGCTGCCTAGGACACGGTCCAGCTCTATAGGGTGGCCGCAAGATTCGTGGATTTGCAGCGCGAGCTGGGAAGAGCCTAGGATCAGCGTCGTTTCTAGGACAGGGCAGGGATCGGCTGTGAGCAGCTGCTTGGCTTCGGCGGCTATGCCGGTGGCTCGGGTCTTAAGATTAAGCTGATCTATAAATTCGTAGCCGGCCTGTGCATAGTTGCTGAAGCTGCGCCGCTGGCGGTCGCCATTGCCTATGGCTGTGGCGGCGATGCTGGCCCCTGTTTGGTAAATAGTCTGCTCGATGTCACTGCCCTCGGAGCTTAGAAACCACTTGCGTTCGCAAAGCGACAAGAGCGATGTCTCTGCGACACGAATGGCGGATTCGGCGCGCAGTTCTCGGTCGATATCGGCGAGGAGTTCCAGTTTTTCTTCCGGCGGGACTGTGAATGGATCTTTTTGCACCTTAGTGCGATAAACATCTTGTACCCTGTCCAACGGGGCAAAGCTAGCCGGACAAGGCCTCACTTTAGCGGAAGCGCGTGCGAGGGCTACGGCCTCTGCGGCGGCACGTCTAAGCTCGACCTCGGAGGTTACACTGCGGCTGGCAAACCCCCACGCACCGCTATGCATCACGCGTATGCCAAAGCCTTGCTCCTCTTGCAAAGCTACCGAAACTACCGCGCCGTTCTTCATGCTTATGGGCTCGCTCTTACGCTCCATATAACGCACGTCAGCATAATCGGCGCCAAGCCGCTCTGCCTCCCGTATGGCGACCTGCAGCAAATCCTGCATCGGCATCCCCTCCGCAATAAGTTCATGACATCACAAATATTCTTCTTCTACAACCAGCCCCAAACTCCTTCGTTAGCAGGAACTTTTCTTGGCATTGCTACCGGCCCGTGATAAAATGGGCGCGACCAAGACTAAGATTGACATTTACTTAGGAGGTTTGGGCGTGCGTAAGGAGATTAAGGCAGGGAAACCCGTAGTTAGCCCGGAGGCCTTTGTCGCGGATGAGGCCTGTGTAATTGGGAACGTGAGGATCGGGGCGCAAACGAGCGTTTGGCATACGGCGGTGGTGCGCGGCGATGTTAACGCCATTGTGATAGGCCAAGCAACCAGCATTCAAGACGGAGCGGTACTGCACCCGGACAGTGCGCACCCTTTGCACGTGGGAAGTTTCGTCACGGTGGGGCACCGCGCCATCTTGCACGGCTGCACGGTGGAGGATAACGTGCTTATCGGTATGGGCGCCGTGGTGTTAGACGGCGCTATTGTAGGCGAAGGCTCGATTGTGGGGGCGGGGGCGGTAGTCAAAGAACGCATGGTGATCCCGCCGCGCTCTTTGGTCGTGGGACTACCGGCAAAAATAGTGCGCACGCTAGACGATGCCGCGGTGGCGCACCTTAAGCAACACGCCTTAAACTACGTGCGCCTATGGCAAGAGAACTATAGATAGTTATTGATTGCCGGCTAGCCCGGCGAGACGGGGCCGGTTGATAATCGTTATTTTATTGCGCCCCGTTACGATGCACCCCTCGGCCTTAAGAACCGAGAGGATGCGCGAGACGGTTTCACGGGCGAGACCGGTCATGTTGGCGAGGTCTTGCTTGCTTAAGGCCATCTGGTCCTGCCCTTGTTCTTTGGCGGTATGCAGGAGTATAGACGCCAACCGTACGCTTGCGTCGCTGCCGGTTAGTATGCGAACACGCTCTTGCGCGGAGCGGAGCCGCTCGCCCATGGTGTGGAGGAACCGCCATGCCAATTCAGGGTGTGAGCTGAGCAACGCCCTAGCGTCGGCATTATACAGCACGGCAAGCGTGCAGTCAGACCCTGCCATAGCAGTTGCGGGGTAGTTGCCGCCGTCAAACAGCACCACTTCCGCGAAGAACTGCTCCGGCCCGACCACTTTAAGGAGCTGCTCTCCACCTTGGCTGTCTGTCTTTAGGAGCTTAACCGTGCCGCTTAAGAGCAGCCATACGCCAAGTCCAGCCTCGCCCTCGCTAAATAAGACTTCGTGTTTGTGGTAATTATGCACCTTAAGCAGTGCCGCTAAGCGAGCTAAATCGGCGGGGAGCAAGTCGCTAAAGAGAGGGAGCTTCTGTAGCAGCGCCTGGTCTATCATAGCCATTCTTAACCCCCGTGTTGGATTTTTCTTCCCCGGATGGGTCCCTGCCTAGTGTTTTTCCTTTGTTTTTTAGTTTTTGCTTTTTTTCAATAAAAAAGCAGCCTGGTGCTCAGGCTGCTTGATTGCTTTGGACTACCTTCTCTTACTAGAGAAGCAATCGCGGCAGTAGACGGGACGACCGGCAGTGGGCTTGAAGGGCACTTGGGTGGGTGCGCCGCACTCATCGCAGGTTACGTTGTGGAGTTCGCGGTTCTGAGACATCGAGCCGCCGTTGTCGTTGCGCTTGCGGCTGTCGCGACAGGTCTTGCAGCGGCTGGGCTCGTTTTGGAAGCCGCGTTCTGCGTAAAACTCTTGCTCACGCCCAGTAAATTGAAACTCCGCGCCGCAGTCCTTGCAATTGAGTGACTTGTCCTGATACATTAGAGAAAATCCCTCCGATAATTAGATACATTGGCCCTCCTGGGTCTTCCTTGGGTAGGTGAAACCAGACTAGCACAAGTTCAGGCCTAGTGTACCAGAATCTATGCTGCTT
>DBBC01000015.1 GCA_002292025.1 Firmicutes bacterium UBA994 | reverse complement strand
TAATTGCCAGGCGCCCTTCCTGTGAGATGATGTTAGAGGGGGGGACGTAACTGTAAAGTCCGACATTGCCAAACATGTCTCTTAGCGTGTCCTGTAGAACGCCCAGCCCTGCTTCCATAGTGGCTTGTGATTCCCATGGCGTATATCCATACTGCTCAAACCTCATTTGTCCCTCTAAGGCTAACGACTGATGGTTGTAGCCATGGAGGCCTAGCTCTCCTCCTACCTCTGACAACCGCCTGCCAAAGTATAACATTTGCCTGAGGTCTATAGCGCTAGGCTCCGCCAAAGGAGATGATATGTCGTCATTAAACGTCACCATGGCCAGTCCTGTGGGCCTAACGTTAAAGCGCCTAACAAAATTATACGTATCTGGCCACCATACTTGCCTGAAAAAGGTCGGGGTGTCCATGTCGTAGTAGGGGGAGATCTTGGGGTGCTCTCCTAGAATAAAAGGGGCTGGAAAGTCATCAATATTGAAAACCAGAGCATTAAATATTGTGCTCAGAAAGTAGTCCGGCAGATAGGCAATGCACTGTAACAATAGTCCACGCATCTGTTTTAACTGCAGTAGAGTGGAATTAACGTAAAGGATCTCACCTCTACCATAGTTATGCGTCCAAATCAGCGGCTCCGCGTCACTTGAAACGGCCAACGGCCTCGCTCCGGGCCTTAGATCGACATCTAGTGTCGCATGAGTCACTGTCGCCAACGCAATATCATCCAGACCGGGGAACATGGGTTGCACGAGTTGAATGCCTTCTGACAGTGAGGCGAGGTGCCCTCTGTTAACGGCAATGCCCACTAGGTCGTTGAAAGGCATAAAATGAGATCTCGTTAAAAAGGCTGCCTTTCCCCCGTTGGCGACATAATCAATGACGCCTTGGTAGCCGTGCAGCCTATGGAGCTGTTCGGTAGCAATCACTAAAACATCGCCCCCGTCAAGCTCAGCAAGGGCAGGCAGGACATCTGGGGCCTCAACATTGACAAACCGAGCGTTAAGTTTCGCCATTCTGACCACGCCTGCAACATTGTCTTTTAGTTGGCGTGAGCCTTCGTCCTCGTCTGAATACAGCACCACTAGTTTGGCATAGTCGCCTCGCTCCGCCATCGGGGGCAGGCTCATTTGCGTGCGCTCGGGTTCAGGGTAGGTGTGCGTTTGATTAATAGGGAAAAACCCGGCCACAGTTATAATGCGCATGGCTTGCACCGTGAGTCCTGCCAGCACTACGATGACAAGTAATAGAGCAACTTTTCTCAGCGCCATACTATTCAAACCTCCGCGATAGGGCCTAGTTTGGCATAGAGGCGCGCCTCAACTTTCGCGGCGAAATCGCGCGCGGTGACAGGCAATAAGATGTGCAACTCGCTTTGCCTTGGGTCGTATGCTGCTACATCGACCGTCCTGAGTAAGTCGTTAACTGCTTCATTAAGCGCGGGGAGAGAATGTCGAACATTCTTTAGTGTAATCAGGCTGTAGTCTAGCCCGAACTTGCTCCGTCGCTTTTCCTCTTCTTCGACGCGCTTCTCGAACTGCCCCATTTGCATGATTCTGCTTTCAGTGTAATAGCACTGTTTGCATGCCACACGCTCGTACTCCATGGCTCGCACCAAAGCCTTGTTACACCACCCGACAATAACTCTAAACAGATTGTAGTAGTATTCAGTTACAGCCCATAATCCGGCTTCCTCCACGTTGATAACTGCAACAGTCTTACTGTCCTTTATAATGGGAGCGGAGAATACCGGCTCCGAGGCGTGGCTTTCTGCTGATTGCCGCGCTATACACTGTTCATTTATCACCTGCTGTAAGTAAGGGTGCTCAGCTATTTTCAGGGAGGATGCCATCACGCCTGCGCCTCCCATTCTTAGTTTTAGGCGCACGTAGCCGTTTTCATTGTCGACACTGTAGATGGAAACCGTCCTAGCTTCCAAAAAGCGAGCAAGCACAGTCATCATCTCAGTGTATATGACCTCGGGTTCAACGGACTCCAACGCGTTAGCTACCTCGTGCAGTGACAACAAACTGTCTTCTGCGCCAACAATTTGCTTGTGGAGCTGCTCATTAATGACGCGGCTCTTTTTGTCAAACTCAGTCAGCTGTTCTATCTCTGCCTCGGCACGCAACAATTCTGCTCGTAAATCTGTGATGGTCAGGTCTTTACGGTCTTTAAAAGACCCTAGAACGACTGCCGTCAAAAAGAACATCAATATGAACTTGTAGTGGCTCCACTCCGTAAAGAAGATTATGAGATCTCGACCCAACAGGTGATAGGCATAGAGAAAAACTAAACTCGCCATAGACGCGCTCAGGACTCCCAAATAGTTGCCATACTTTAGCGACATTAGCGCCACAAGTATCAGCAGGGGATGTAGATTGATGTGGATGAAATTTTCCCGCATGGGGTTGTACGTAAACCATATCAAGAAGATGACAGCTAAGATCACTACGTTCTCTAGTATGCAGTAAACTACTTTATGCCTTTGGTCAACATGGTGCAGCATTCTCCTCGGACGCCAACTGGCGGAGCCTCTGTCGGGTGCAAGACCAAGATTCGACTCCATATCACTACACTTCCCCTGCAAATAATTCACGCTACTTATCCTAAGTCCCATTCTACAACAATGATACGGCGTTAGGAAGAATTATTAGTTTGAATAGCACTTGGCTGTTGAAGTAATAGGGCCACGGCTAACACGCGCAAGG
>DBBC01000153.1 GCA_002292025.1 Firmicutes bacterium UBA994 | reverse complement strand
TCCCCCTCTCACCTCTCACATCCCACTTCTCACATCCCACTTCTCACATCCCACTTCTCACATCCCACCCCTCATACCCCACATCCCACCCCGCAGTTGACAAGGCCATTAGGGTATAAGATAATCTAGCCATGCACACTAGACTTCACGGATTGGGGTGACTGTCTTGGGAGAGTTCGGCACAGAGTTTCAGTATACCGTAGGCGAGTACTTAGTTAGGCATCGCAGCATCCTTGACGCACTGACCAAGTTTCAGGAGGCCTGTGCCCGAGTTAACCGCGCGGTAGCCAAGGCCGCTACAACCTGCGGATGCATCGAAATCCACGTGAGCAAACAAAAACTGCCGGAGAGCTTGCTTATCCAAGACTTTAAGCAAATGTCCAGCACTCATCTTGACGGCGAGCTGTGCGAACACTGCCGGGAAGTTGTAGAAGCCGAGCTGGGGAACAACCTTTTTTATCTCGCGGCCATCTGCCAGCTCTTGGGGTTTGAGCTCAATGACATTGTCAATAAAGAGCACGAGCGAGTTTCCGCACTGGGATATTTCAAAATGGGGTAGGCCGTCAGCCTACCCCTTGCGCTTCCCCTTGCGCGCCGCGCGCATCCTGAGGGCGGCCGTTTTGCGATCATCATATTTGACTCGCCAAGCACGGGGCAGCCTGCGCCACAACATCCCGTGCCAACCGAATCCCATTAATGCATACAGCACGAGCGGGATAAATACAAACTGCCTAGCAAACCACAGCAGGAGTACGGTCGCGACTACAAAGGCCGTAAAAAGTCCGGCACTACGCGGTAAGCTGACTGTCTTAAAATCTGGATATGGGATACGGCTGACCATAAGCACGGCCAAACCCAGAAAAACGGCCGGCAGGAAAAATGGCGGGAGCACCTGATGGTAAAGGGCGGCTGTAGCTGCGATGCCACCCCCAGCCGTGACCGGCATCCCTGTAAAATGCCCCAGCCTAACTACGGTTTGTGAGTTAAAGCGAGCAAGTCTGATGGCACCGGCAAAAATAAATGCCGTCCCGGCAATGTGCGCCAGAACAGACCCCGGCAACAGAGAAAACATCAGCGCGACAGGCGCGACTCCGAAAGTAACTACATCCGCCAACGCATCGAGTTCTTTGCCGAAACTACTGGTAACATCAAGCAGACGAGCCAAACGCCCATCCACTCCATCGAGAAACATACCCACGATAACCACAAACGAGGCCAGCCGCCAGTCACCTGTCTGGCTTAGGTAAATGGACAGCATTCCAAGATACAGATTGCCTAGTGTAAACGCCGAGGGAGCATATATTCTAATCCAGTTTGTCACGCCTAATCACCCCTATCACCGTTTCTCCCCCTACAACGCGTTCACCCTGCTCAACTTTTACCTCGGTTTCAGGCGGCATAAAAACTTGCATGGACGAGCCAAACTTCATCAGGCCGAATTTTTCGCCCCGCTGAATCTGATCCCCTACTTTGACCCAGCATACCACCCGCCTAGCTACTACGCCGACAATCTGTACGAGCAAACACTGCGTTTGGCTGTTCTTTACCGCTATTAAGTTTCGCTCATTGACGGAAGGGGCTTCGGCAAGATAGGCAGGCCGAAACCGCCCGGGTTTGTGCTCAACCGCTATTACCTGTCCGTCGATGGGCGAGCGGTTGACGTGTACATCCAGGGGACTTAAGAATATGGTAACCATCTGCGCGGGACCGTGAAAAAGGAAGGGTTCTTCTACTACACCCACCACCGTTACCCGACCGTCTGCCGGGGCAAGAAAATCTGTCTCCGCGGTATTGGCGGGGGGATGACGGCGTTTGGGGTCGCGAAAAAAGTAGATTAAAAAGCCAAGTATAAAGAGCGGTAAGATGAGCAGCAGAGGGTGGATAGTATAGAGCAATATCGCCGCTACCGCTAAAATGAGTATATAAGTGCGTCCTTCTGCCAGCAGTAGTTGCACGCGGCATCTCTCCCTCGTTAGTCAGCGTAGCGGCCCTCGTTTTGTTGCGTGTGTCTTCGTGCCTCTTGGTGTCCTTAGTGGATTATCCCTTGTCAGCTCTAGGTCTGATGTCTCAGGTTAAAAACCTGCTCTTCCAGCCTCCCCAATCCGTTCTTCACCGCCCTAGCGCGCACCTCACCAATGCCCTCGACCTCATCTAGCTCTTCCACCGAGGCATGCAGAATGCCTTGGAAATCGGTGAATGCCGCGACGAGGTTGTTAATCACTGTCTCCGGCAAGCGTCCAATCCTGTTCAATAAGCGATACCCCGCCGGAGCGATTGTCTGGTCTAGGGCATTGATACTGATGCCATGGCCCAGTATCCGGCAAACGTTTGTCGGGTCTAGCATAGCGTCTAGCGTAATTGTGCCAAGCTGCTGTCTAATCTCCTCGATGCTGCGCCTATCCCCGCTCTGCCGATAGTCCTGTATAAGCAGGACTGTTTCTTCTTCCACATTGCGCGTGAGTTCAGCAAGCTGCAAGCCCAATAACCGGCCCTCAGTACCCATCTCCACTAGGTGGCGGCGAACCTCGCTCGCGCCACGCATGACAAGCTCAGCGCGATGCACTGCCGACACTACGTCAAAGACTGTCACCTTATCCTTAAACTCCTGCACGGACAGCTCCGCTATGATGCGGTCTAACGCCTGCTTGTATTTCTCGAGTGTGCCGATAGCTTGATGGGCCTTACTGGTCAGCTCCGGGAACTCGCGCAGGATGTAGCGAATGGAGCCGCGGTAAAGGGTGATGATGGAACGCCGCTGCGAAATAGCCAGCACAATCTCACCGGTCTGCTTAGCCGTTCGCTCAGCCGTCCGATGCCTGATCCCTGTTTCAGCCGATGGGATGGTGGTATCTGGCACCAGTTCGGCGTTAGCGTAAAGAATGCGTTTGGCATCCTTGGTAAGGATGATGGCTCCGTCCATCTTGGCCAGCTCATATAGAGCCGTCGGAGTAAACTCGCAGTCCATGGCAAACCCGCCGTCCACGATGGCCATCATCTGCGGCGAGTCCCCGATGACTATCAGTGCCCCCGTTCTGGCTCGCAGCACGTTATCTAGCCCTTCGCGGAGCATGGTTCCGGGGGCAAGAATACGTAAGGCGCTGATCAGCTTGTCGCTATCCGGCATGATTCCACCCTCCTATAAGTTCCATGTGGCGGTAAGCGCTGCCGCCAGTGTGTCCACGGGATGAACCTTTATACGCGGAACATCCCGCGCAGCAGCTTCCGCCGCATTCCGTTGCGGGATAATAATATGCCTAAATCCCAGTTTGGCAGCTTCTGTTATGCGCGCCTCAATACGGCCTACACCGCGCACTTCGCCGGTCAAGCCTATTTCACCCACCACCGCCAACCCGCGGTCGATGCGCGTGTTGCGCAAACTAGAGGCCAAACTAACGGCCACAGCTAAGTCAGCAGCCGTGTCACTGACACGTATGCCCCCCACGGCGTTGACGTAGCTGTCTTGGAACGAAACTTCAAGCCCCACGCGCCGCTCAAGCACGGCCAGAATCATAGCTACGCGGTTACTTTCCACACCGGCGGTAGTGCGCCGCGGCGTACCATAACCTGTGGGTGCGAGTAAAGCCTGCATTTCAATCAGCACAGGACGCGTACCCTCAATAACGGGCACCACCACTGATCCGACCACATCCAGCGGCCGCTCTGCCAGCAACAGTTCTGATGGGTTTTCCACATCCTTGAGACCGGTGCCCTGCATAGAGAATACGCCGACTTCACTGGTCGACCCAAAGCGGTTCTTTACTGCTCTGAGCAGGCGGAAGCTCATGTGCTTATCCCCTTCAAAGTAGAGCACGGCGTCCACCATATGCTCGAGTAACTTAGGCCCCGCGATGGCGCCGTCTTTAGTCACGTGCCCCACAAGAATGACCACTGCGCCTGTCTCTTTCGCTAATCTGACCATCCGTGCCGCAGATTCCCGTACCTGCCCAATACTGCCTGCGGCAGAAGGAAGTTCTGCTACACTCATGGTCTGAATGGAGTCTACCACTAAGATTTCGCCCTTTAGGGCTTGTACTTGGCTGACGAGAGCCGCCGCGTCTGTTTCGGGAGTAACGTACAACTCGCTGTACTCAGCCTGCAGGCGCTCGGCCCGCAGCTTGAGCTGCTCCATAGACTCTTCCCCCGAAGCATAGATTACGCGCCTGCCACAAGCCGCCGCCGCGTTACCCGCCGCCATCAGCAGCGTTGATTTGCCGATGCCCGGCTCCCCGCCCACCAGCACTACCGACCCCGGCACCAACCCACCGCCTACAACACGGTCTAACTCGCGCGAGCCCGTAGAAATGCGGCTGATATTTTCTGTCTTGATGCTGGCGAGTGACATGGGTGCGGGATTCTCTCCGCGCGGGCGATGACTAGGCAGCGCCTTAGATACTGGCTGCTCCACCATGGAGTTCCACGCGCCGCAGCCTAGGCACTTGCCGCCCCATTTGAGTGTTTCCTGACCGCAAGCCGTGCAAAAAAAGCGTATCTTTTCGCGCATAGCAGCCTCCTGACAGTGGTTTCAAAATATTATACCACAATTAAAGGCCCCACCAAGGGGGCCTTTGCATACCTCAGATGTAGCGCGCTAGATTAGGATCGTTATTATCCACAAGGACACAAAGGGCCACTTTTATCTTTTGTCTTTTGTCTTT
>DBBC01000102.1 GCA_002292025.1 Firmicutes bacterium UBA994 | reverse complement strand
GAGAGTTGATTAAGGGAGGATTTATCATGGACATCCCAAAAATCTATGATCCCAAGCAAGTGGAGAGCAAGTGGTCGCAATACTGGAACGAACAGGGTTTCTTTACCCCGAGTGCCGAGCCTAAGGGGGAGTCCTTTACCATTGTCATTCCGCCGCCGAACGTAACGGACCGCCTGCATGTTGGCCACGCTCTCAACAATACCTTGCAGGACGCCATTATCCGCATCAAGCGCATGCAGGGCTTTGACGCCTTGTGGCTGCCCGGCACTGACCACGCCGGTATTGCCACGCAAAACGTAGTGGAACGCAGGCTAATGCGCGAGGGGAAAACGCGCCACGACCTAGGGCGCGAGGGCTTTGTGGCGGAGGTGTGGAAGTGGAAGGAGCAGTACGGCAAAGACATCGCCGAGCAGCTTAAGGCGCTCGGTGCCTCGTGCGACTGGACGCGGGAGCGCTTTACCATGGACGAGGGGTGCAGCCGCGCCGTGCGCGAGACGTTTGTCAAGCTCTACGAGCGGGGTCTTATCTATCGCGGCAGTTACATCGTCAACTGGTGTCCTCACTGCCGCACGGCCATCTCTGATGACGAAGTAGAGCACAGAGAACACTTAGGGAAGCTTTACTCGGTGCGCTACCCCTTGGCCAAGGGCGGCTTTATCACGGTCGCTACTACGCGCCCGGAGACTATCCTAGGCGATACCGCGGTCGCTGTAAACCCAAATGACCCGCGCTACCGGGCTTTAGTCGGGCAGGAAGTGATATTACCTGTGCTGCTGCGCCACATCCCTATTGTCGCGGATGATTACGTGGACGCGGAGTTTGGCACCGGTGCGGTTAAGGTCACCCCTTCGCATGACCCTAACGATTTTGCCATTGCGGAGCGACACGGATTACCGCATATACAGGTACTAAACACGGACGGCACAATGAACGCCGAGGCCGGGCCTTTTGCGGGGCTTGACCGTTACGAGTGCCGGAAGCAGCTTTTAGCTCTCCTTGAGTCACAGGGCCTGTTAGAAAAGACCCAAGAGCACAATATGCAAGTCGGCGCGTGCTACCGCTGTGACACGACCATAGAGCCGATGGTCTCGCGGCAGTGGTTTGTACGCATGAAGCCGCTCTCTCTGCCGGCGCTCACGGCAGTGCACGACGGTGTCGTGCAGTTTGTCCCCGAGCGGTTTGCCAAGGTGTATCTGCACTGGGTAGAAAATGTCAAGGACTGGTGTATCTCGCGCCAGATCTGGTGGGGCCACACGTTGCCTGTTTGGTACTGCGAGTGCGGCGAGACTATCGTGGCTACCGATACGCCTGCTACATGCCCAAGTTGTCAAGGGCGCAGCCTCACGCAAGAGACGGACGTGCTCGATACTTGGTTTAGTTCGGCGCTATGGCCGTTTGAGACACTGGGCTGGCCGGACAAGGATGCCCCGGACCTCAAGCGCTTTTTCCCCACACAAGTGCTGGTCACGGGCTATGACATCATTTACTTCTGGGTGGCGCGCATGGTGTTTATGTCTTATGAGCTGACAGGACAGCCCCCTTTTAGCCACGTGCTGATTCACGGCTTAGTGCGCGACGCCGAAGGCCGCAAGATGAGCAAGTCGCTCGGCAATGGCGTGGACCCGATGGCGGTGGTCGACGCTTTTGGTGCGGATACTTTGCGCTTTACATTGCTGTCCGGCAATACTCCGGGCAATGACATGCGTTTCTCGCAAGAGCGGCTGGAGGCCACCCGCAGTTTTTGCAATAAAATATGGAATGCAGCTCGCTTTGTGATGCTGCATATGCAGGATGTGGTCGTCACCGCCGACGAACTGCCTAGCGACGGCGCGTTGACGTTAGCCGATAGGTACATACTAGCTAGGCTGCACAGTACCGCAACTCATGCTACGCGACTCGTAGAGAACTATGAATTTGGCGAAGCTGCCAAATTGCTCTACGAGTTCTTGTGGAGCGAGTACTGCGATTGGTACATCGAAATGGCCAAACCGGCGCTACAGGCTGGGGGCGAGAGCAAGCGAAACACGCTGCATGTGCTTTGCTACACGCTGTCGCGCACGCTGGAACTGCTCCACCCCTTTATGCCTTTTATTACGGAAGAAATCTGGCAAGCCCTGCCGCACCGCGGCGCATCCATAACGATAGCCCCGTGGCCGGAAGGTGCGGGGAGAGCGGATGATGTGGCTGAACCACAAGTCTCTGCCCTGATGGAGGCCATTCGCGCCATTCGCAATATCAGGGCGGAAATGGGTGTGGCTCCGTCACGCCGCATTGAACTAACCGTGGTTCCAGCCGGCGCAGAGTGGGGTGCGGTGTATAAATCAGGAGCACCTTATCTCTTAGCATTGGCAGGCGGACAAGAAGTAAAGCTGGCGACAGCCAATCCTTTTGACAAAGGCGAGGCAGTAAGCATTGTAGTTACCGGCGCGGAAATTCATTTGGCGCTGTCCGAACTTGTCGACATTGAGGACGAAGTAAAGCGCTTGCAAGCAGAACAGAAAGCCGTATGCGCGGAGATTGAGCGTGCGCGCGTGAAGCTGGAGAACGAAGGCTTTCGTGCTAAGGCGCCTGCAGCTTTAATCGCCGCGGAAGAAACTAAGCTGTCGCTACACCTCGATAAACTTGCACAGCTAGAGAAGAGGTTGGCCGAACTGCAATGAACTATGAACAAGCGGTAAACTACATCCACAGCTTAGGGAGATTGGGCAGTGTGCCGGGCCTAGGCCGTATGTTCGATGCTCTGGCAGAGCTTGGTCACCCTGAAAAGGAGCTCAAGGTTATCCACGTGGCCGGTACCAACGGCAAAGGCTCTACAGCCAGCATCATCGCTAGCGTCTTACGCAGTGCGGGTCTCAGGACAGGCCTTTACACATCTCCCTATCTCGACGCTTTTACCAATCGATTTGACCTAGATGGGGATGACATCACGCCTGCTATGCTCGTCCATCTGGTACAACGCCTTAAGCCTATCGCCGAGCGGATTGGATTGACTCAGTTTGAGTTTATTACTGCGTTGGCTTTTGTCTACTATGCGGAACATGCAGTCGACGCGCTAGTCCTCGAAGTAGGGCTCGGAGGTCGGTTTGACGCTACTAACGTCATTACCCCCATAATCAGTGTTATCACCAATATTGGTTTTGACCATATGGAGGTGCTCGGTGACACGCTAGGCAAAATCGCCTTTGAAAAGGCAGGGATTATTAAGCCTAGTGTGCCTGTGATTACCGCGGTGGAAGGCGACGAGCCTTTAGCGGTGATTGCCGAAGCCGCCGCACATAGACAGTCCACCCTGCGGTTGCTCGGAAGGGACTTTGGCTATGTAGGTAAGGCAGTATCCCTGACCGGGCAGACATTCGACTACTGGGGGGCGGAGCCGTTCAATGGGCTAACCCTCGCTCTGTTGGGGCCGCATCAGCTAAAAAATGCCGCGCTCGCGGTGGACGTCGCTTTGCGGCTTAAGGCTCAAGGCTGGCCCCTCAGCTTAGATCACGTCAGGCAAGGAGTGACAGCGGCGCGGTGGCCTGGTCGCTTTGAAGTGATGACGCACGGTCAGGCGCAAGTTATTATGGATGGCGCGCATAACATGCACGGCGTAGCTGCCCTTGTGGCCACGCTGCGCCAATATCTGCCGGAACAAAAAGTCCTGCTGGTTAGTGGCATTATGAAGGATAAGGAGCCACAAACAATGCTGGCGTCGCTCGCTCCCTACACGCAACGCCTATATGCTTGTGCTCCCAAATTGCCCCGCGCCACGCCTGCGAATGAACTGTGTCTGATGGCTGGCAAGCTAGGCTTACCGGGTGAAGCGTATCGTTCGGTAGCAGAGGCCCTAACTGCCGCCGTCACCGTCGGCGCGCAGAGAGGAGCGACCATACTTGTGGCTGGTTCACTTTATACCGTATCAGAAGCACGGGCAGCATTACTAGAAAGGGGATGTGGGGATAGGAACCGATGAAGTGAGACATT
>DBBC01000022.1:4114-4441 GCA_002292025.1 Firmicutes bacterium UBA994 | reverse complement strand
CCGCTTATTGTACCCTCTAACCTTGCTGCGGCGTACAGCTTGTGGATGATCCCGGTGGTGGCGGGGCTGGGCTACGGGGAGTTGGCAATTACAACCACACCTAAGCAGCGCTCGCGCCAGTCGGCCGGTAAGCTGGCTCTCTTTAGCCTGACGCTGTTCTTACTGGCATGGTTGTCCACGCGCATGGATGCGTTCCTCTATGTCGGCGCTGTCTTTGCCCCACTCGGGCATGAACTTTTGGTGTGGACTACCAATCGCCGTGAGATGTTAGGGCAGCCGCTCTATGCCGGCGCGGCAGAGGGGCTGCAAATACTTGATGTCTTGCCC
>DBBC01000022.1:3399-3725 GCA_002292025.1 Firmicutes bacterium UBA994 | reverse complement strand
CTTACTGCTGACGGCACAGCCGTCGCCACTCCTTCGCAATTAGATCTGCCGCTTAGGACGAGCGAGCACGTGGTGCGGCTTGAAACTACGCGCGGGGCGCGCTATTTACCTGCCGGCATCGGGTTTAGGGAAAGCGGGCTTGTCCCCGTGCCAAACGCGGAGACGTCGATGTATCTGGAGGCCCGTTTTGCCAGCCCCTTAGACTATCTGGCGCGGTTGTGGAACAGGTAGGCCATGTTTAAGTTGCACGCTGAGTTTCGCCCCACCGGCGACCAGCCGGAGGCCATCGCTGCTCTCAGCGCCGGCATTGCGGCGGGTGACCGTGA
>DBBC01000022.1:2892-3059 GCA_002292025.1 Firmicutes bacterium UBA994 | reverse complement strand
CAAACCCTGCTCGGGGTGACCGGCTCAGGGAAAACTTTTACCGTGGCTAATGTTATCGCGGCGGTCAAAAAGCCTGCGCTGGTACTGGCCCACAATAAAACTCTTGCCGCCCAGCTGTGTGGAGAATTTAGGCAGTTCTTTCCCGAGAACGCCGTGGAATATTTTGT
>DBBC01000022.1:0-2576 GCA_002292025.1 Firmicutes bacterium UBA994 | reverse complement strand
CATAATGCGGTGGAGTATTTTGTCAGTTACTATGATTACTACCAACCGGAAGCATATATCCCCCGCACCGACACCTACATTGAGAAGGATGCCCAAATAAATGAGGAGATAGACAAGCTGCGTCACTCCGCCACCACGGCGCTGCTGGAACGGCAGGATGTCATCATCGTGGCGAGTGTATCGTGCATCTACGGCCTTGGCAACCCAATGGAATACGCGGAGAATTCACTCTCGTTGCGCGTAGGTATGTTGCGCGACCGCGACGAAGTGCTGCGCCGTTTGGTGCAGATGCAATATAACAGAAACGACATGGCCTTTGAGCGCGGCACTTTTCGCGTGCGGGGAGACAGTTTAGAGATTATCCCCGTGTCCGAAACAGACAAAGCCCTGCGTATAGAGTTTTTTGGCGATGAGATTGAACGTATTACGGAAATCGATACACTGACCGGTGAAGTCAGGGCTAGGAGGTATCATGCCGCCATTTTCCCGGCTTCCCATTTTGTGACGGGTCGGGATAAACTGTACGCGGCCATTGCGCGCATTGAGGATGAGCTAACAGTGCGCTTAGCGGAGCTGCGCGCGCGCGACAAGCTGCTGGAAGCGCAGCGCCTTGAGCAGCGCTGCCGGTATGACCTAGAGATGCTTAGGGAAATTGGCTTCTGCTCGGGGATAGAGAACTACTCCCGCCACCTAGAGGGGAGGGCTGCCGGTACGTCGCCCTACACTTTGCTGGATTATTTTCCCAAGGAATTTCTGCTGGTCGTGGATGAGTCCCACGTCACCATTCCCCAAGTGCGCGGCATGTACGCAGGTGATCGCTCCCGCAAGGAGACATTAGTCGAGCACGGGTTTAGGCTACCGAGCGCCTTAGATAACCGTCCCCTGACCTTTGCTGAGTTTACCGAGCGTGTGCCGCAAATGCTCTATGTGTCCGCCACACCTGCTCCCTATGAAGTATCACGTAGCGCGTCTGTGGTGGAGCAAGTTATTCGCCCCACCGGACTGCTTGACCCAGCGGTTGAGGTGCGAGTGACGCATGGGCAGATCGATGACTTGTACGGCGAGATTAGGCAGCGTGTGGAGGCCCGGGACCGCGTACTAGTCACCACGCTGACCAAGCGCATGGCAGAGGACCTCACGGATTATTACAAAGAAATGGGCATCAGAGTGCGCTACCTGCACTCTGATATAGAGACACTTGAACGCATGGCCATCCTGCGCGACCTGCGCCTCGGTGAGTTTGATGTTCTGGTCGGTATAAACCTCTTGCGTGAAGGGCTTGACTTGCCTGAGGTGTCGCTGGTAGCGATCCTAGACGCCGATAAAGAAGGATTTTTGCGTTCGACTTCTTCGCTGATCCAAACCATAGGCAGAGCGGCGCGCAATGAGCGCGGTAAAGTGCTGATGTATGCCGATAAAGTCACTGATTCCATGCGGCGCGCCATTGACGAGACCAACCGCCGGCGCGAGAAACAGCAAGCCTACAACTTGGCGCACGGTATCACCCCGCACACCGTCAAAAAGCGCGTGCACGACATTATCGAGGCTACTATCGGTGCTGCGCCGGATGTGGCGGCCAAGCTCGCTGTAGGGAACATTAGCGCTATGACGCAGAAAGAGCGCAGTGCAGTGATCACTAGACTCGAGCGCGAAATGAAGCAGGCGGCTAAAGAACTTAACTTTGAGCATGCCGCAATGTTGCGCGATGTGCTGATTGAGCTTAAAGCAGGCGATTACAAGCCGACGCGCTGAAGCGCCCTGTTGCGCGATTAGTCTGTTATTAAGTACATTACTCTCCATGGCGGCATGAGCAAACAGAGGTGCGGCTTGACGGCGCTGAGCACGGACGACATCGATACGGTATAACCGTTATAAACGGCGTGCGGCTCTCTCTGGTGCGTAAAAGCTGGGTTTTACCTTAGTTGCTGCAGGTGATAAACTTTTACCTAGGTTGCTGGCAGCTTCGAATGGACCGGCGCCAAAGGAGTATCAATTATCCATGTGCATATGCAAAGAAGTGTTGAGCTCGGCTGCCGCGAAGCGAGAGTTAAAATTCCTCCGCCCGGATAAACCTCGCCTCGTTTTGGGCAACGGTTGCTCTCTGCTGTTTCAAGTGGTATTTGTCACCGAAAACGGCGGCGGAAGAGAGGTCACCTTGTGTTGCGATTGCTGTCAATCCAAGTGGGTGGCAAAAATTAACGACCACTACGAACTCGTGAAGCACGAAGCATTAGGGACGGAGCCTTTTGCTTCACCCCTGCCCATATCCACATTGAAGCCCCGCCTCTAGCTAGTGGGCAACGGGAACCCGTCTTTTGTGCGGCAACAGGTTAAGACCTGTTGTTTTTGCTTGCAGCAATTGGCTCGGTGTCGTGGCCAACTGCCCTACAAGTCGGCCCTTACTTCACTAGGTTAAATTTAGACAATTAGTATGAATTGCTGTGCAACGCACTCGCGCTTCTATGCTACTCCAGGCGCACGACGAAACCGTCCGTGATGCTCATCACCGATTCTGGCGGTCGACATAAATCCAGAACCATTGCCTACAACCGTCCGGGCTTGAGACGCAGCTCAAA
>DBBC01000093.1 GCA_002292025.1 Firmicutes bacterium UBA994 | reverse complement strand
ACGTTACCGCGCGGCACGCGGGGCGCTAAGCTGCAGGCCGGCTTTCCGCAGGCTTACGAACAGCGACAGCGCGATGGCGGCGTCCATAATATGGTGCAGTCTTGTTGCGACCATTGGCATCACCCGCTGGATATTCTCGCAGATAGTGTTGGTCAATTCCGTTTGACTGCGCTTGGAGAACCTGCGCACTGGTTCTGTCACTATCCAGAGATCCTGTAAGGAAACCAGCTAGATAACTTTCAGGGACAGGTCCAGTGAGCGCACATTGTGGGTCAGGTAGCCGAGCGACAGCAAATCCACGCCGGTGGAGGCAACATCTTTTATTCTGTCAGGTGTGATGCCGCCGGAGGCCTCGACTAGGGCCCGCCCGGCTATCAGCCTGACGGCTTCGAGCATCATTTCCGGCGTCATGTTGTCAAGCATAATAACCTCCACGCCACTCATCAGGGCCTCATGCACTTCCGTCAGTGTGGTGGTCTCAACTTCTATCTTTACAGTAAAGCTGCACTGTCTGCGCACCCTAGCCACCGCTTCGGTTATTGAGCCTGCACAGCGGATATGGTTGTCTTTAATCAATATCATGTCTGACAAGCTCAAGCGGTGGTTTTCACCGCCACCGATTCTGACAGCGTATTTTTCCAATACCCGCAATCCCGGCGTAGTTTTACGGGTATCAACTATACGGGCACCTGTGCCTCGGATATTCTCCACCGCTCGGCTGGTTGCTGTAGAAATTCCTGACATGTGCTGCAAAAAATTAAGCGCTACTCGCTCACCTGTCAATATGCCGGCGAGTGGACCCTGCAACAGAACTAGGCGATCACCCTGACGGAGAGGGTCGCCGTCCCGCATGGCAGCATGGAACAGAATACGCTCATCAATTTGGGCGAAGACCTCCTTGGCCACAGCCACTCCCGCCAGAATGCCCTCATCCTTGGCGACAATTTCCGCTTCCCCCGATTCATACAGCAAGATGCTATCGGTTGTCCGGTCGCCTGACCACAGATCTTCAGCAAGAGCGGCTGCAACAATTCCCTTATAAAGTAAGCGGTGCAAAACTATCTCCCCTCCTAGCAGATGCCTGACTTTGGCGGGACTGCAGAGTATCCTGCGGCTGTGGAAAATCAAGGCGGTAATGTGCCCCGCGGCTCTCCTGACGAGCCTGTGCGGCAGAAGCAATGAGCCCTGCTGTCACTAACAGGTTTTGCAGCTCCGAAAACTCACGAGTGAGCGGACTGCCCTTCAGAAGCATAACGTGTTGGCGCACGAAATCCTCAAGCTGTTTCAGTCCTTCTAGGCGCCGCAGTACGCCGGCTTCTTTAAACATCATGCTGCGTAACCTCTGGCGCAGGCTGGTAATCTGGGCTGGCCGCAGGGCTAACAAAGGCGCCTCCTCCTGCACTGTCTTAACAAATGGAGTAACCTTTGCTCCTATCTGTTCAATCCGGCGGATACTGCGAGCGGCAAATACCAAACATTCCAACAATGAATTGCTGGCTAGGCGGTTGGCGCCATGCACTCCGGTACAGGCAACTTCACCGCAGGCATAAAGAGAATGCAGATTAGTTTCACCGTGAAGGCCTGTCCGCACACCACCCATCGCGTAATGCGCTGCAGGACTGACGGGGAGCCATTCACTGGCTAGGTTGTATCCGGCCTTCGCGGCTAGGCGATAAACCGTCGGGAAACGTTGCCGCAAAAAATGCTCATTTCGGTGGGTAATGTCCAAATAAACCGGACCGCAATGTTTTTTTATCTGTTCCATGATAGCGCGAGATACTAGATCACGGGGACCCAGTTCCGCCAAGTCGTGATAGGCTAGCATAAATCGTTCTCCCTTGGCGTTTCGGAGTAGTGCTCCCTCGCCGCGTAAGGCCTCTGTGGCTAAAAAAGTTTCTCCTTCCTGCCTGCCCCGAAAGGCAGTGGGGTGAAACTGGATAAACTCCATGTCTGTTATTTCCGCTCCCGCGCGCCAAGCCAGAGCCACGCCGTCACCGGTTGCGATGGGAGGGTTGGTGGTGTGCCTGTAAACCTGCCCCAGACCTCCGGTAGCCAGAACAACCGCCTTGCTGCGCAGTACCGGACCGGACATAGTTCGCACCCCGCAGACGGCATCTGCGGACGTTAACAACTTCGTCACATGTGTGTGCTCGCGAAGCGTAATCTTCCCGTTTCCCAGAACTTTTGCCTGTAATGTTTCCAGCACCAGCCGTCCAATGGCATCACCCCCGGCGTGCAGAACACGCTCTCTGCTATGAGCCCCTTCCCGAGCCAGCGCGAAGCTATCTCCGTCCATATCAAATGGGACCCCCAGCTCCGACAGTTCCCGGACGTAGCGCGGCCCCTCCTCTACCATCACTCTGACAGCATCTTCATTGCATAGGCCTGCGCCAGCCGCTAGGGTGTCATAGAAATGATGCTCGGCACTGTCATTATTGCCAAGCGCCGCGGCAATACCTCCTTGGGCATGCCAAGTATTGCTGTTTGCCAAGCACCCTTTGGTCACTAGGCATACGCTGGCAAACTCAGATGCCTTCAGAGCCGCAAAAAGGCCTGCGATGCCGCCGCCTACAACAATAATGTCAAACTCAGTTTGGTGCTCCTTACCAATGAGAGGCATTTAACCCTCCTACGCTATTTCCAGCATGCGCAACAACGCTCTGCGGGCACCATCCCGCACGTTGTCTGGCACTGTAATTCGCGGCTGTAGCGTCTCCAGCGCTTGAACTATCTTACCAAGTGTCGTATATTTCATGTTCGGACAGACAAGCCCTTGGCTTAGCAGATAAAACACCTTGTCCGGGTTTTCCTTACGCAGTCGGTACATAATGCCCATCTCTGTGCCGATAATCAGCTTACGATGTTTAGTTTCCCCGGCAAACTGCAGAATCCCGCTCGTTGAAAGCGCATAGTCTGAAGCGGCAACTACTTCGGGACGACACTCCGGGTGTACGACAAGCACGGCATCAGGGTGCGCCTCTCGGGCTTTGTGGACATCATCAGAACTCACACGATGGTGTACCAAGCAGTAGCCTTCCCAGGCAATAACCTTCTTATTTGTGTGTTTGGCGACATAGTTGGCTAGGTTTTTATCCGGCACAAAAAGAATCTCCTCGCAGTCTAGGGAGTTTACCACCTTAACTGCATTTGCGGAGGTAACGCAAATATCGCTTTCGGCCTTGACGGCCGCCGAAGAATTGACATAAGTCACCACTGTAGCGCCGGGGTGCTGTTTTCTCTTTTCCCTCAGTGCCTCTGCCGTAACCATATCCGCCATCGGGCAGCCGGCTAGGGGTTCCGGCAGCAGCACAATTTTGTCCGGGGCGAGCAGCGCCGCCCCTTCAGCCATAAAGTGGACCCCGCACAAGACAACCACATCAGCCTTTGTCTCTGCCGCGATGCGGCTGAGACCGAAAGAATCACCTATATAATCGGCCGCGTCCTGCACTTCTTCTATCTGGTAGTTATGAGCTAGGACCACCGCATTGCGCCAAGCCTTCAGTTCCTTTACCCGCGCAAGCAGCTGCCGCGTCCGTTCTGACATTAAGAGAGCACCTCCCGTTTGGCTGTTTTAGATTATGGCGCGCCAGCAATGCCTTGTTAGCAGTGCAGGCTCCAAGCATAACTAACGCGTGGAATTCTTCATCTCTTTTGCACGTGTTGCCTGCCCTGTGTGCCTAGAACTGCTTTTGGCTTCTAGTCAGTCTAGAGTGTGAAATGACACCTTGCACACGGGTTGAGAACGCTAGAGGCCTTGCCTTTACTAGCTGTTACGTTACCGCACGGCACGCGGGGCGCTAAGCTGCAGGCCGGCTTTCCGCAGGCTTACGAACAGCGACAGCGCGATGGCGGCGTCCATAATATGGTGCAGCAATGTGCCGATGCCTACAAGTACAAGCGAGTCGTATAGACTAAAGCCAAAGGGTATCACCGCGACAGCTTCGCCGATAGCGTGCACGGGTGCGGTAAAGGCGAAAACCTGCCAAGGTTTAGCGCCGCGCCTGTACAGGAGTGCGCCCATTATGCCGAATACTATGTGAACCGAGGCTCGCGCCGCAATAACCGGAGTTAGCGTAATAAAGAAGCCGATCGTGGAGCCTATTCCTACAGCGGCGGCGACCAGAGGGTTGATGAACATGGCCAGCATAACTGGCACGTGACTTCCCAGCGTTGCGCTAAAGGGGGGGACTACTATCTGCAGCCAGCCCCGAAACGCAAGTGGAATGAGCAGGGAGATTGCCGTAAGCAGTGCGCCGTACAAGAGCTCTTTTGTGGTGATTTTCATGGTGTATACAGCCTCCTTTACAAGTGTATATACACTTGGTTTTCTGTAGTATACTATGGGCAAAATGATATTGCAACCAACAGGAGGGTAGCATGACCAATGAAGAAAGGCGCGCAGCCATATTGCGGATGCTGCTAGAGAGTCATAGTCCCGTGACCGGAGCGCAACTAAGCGAAATTTTTGGCGTGACACGGCAGGTAATTGTCGCTGATATTGCCATTTTGCGCGCCCGCAATCAACCGATTGTCGCCACTACGCAAGGGTACGTGATTTTGCAGTCGGCGCCCTTAACCACTGTGCGGCAAGCAGTAGCCGCCCGCCATAGTGCAAGCGCAGAAGATTTACGGGATGAGCTCTACACCATCGTGGATAACGGCGGCACGGTGCTTGACGTTACGGTCGAGCATCCCGTGTATGGCGAAATAACAGGAACGTTACGTCTGTCATCGCGCGTCGAAGCAGACATGTTTATCGCCAAGCTAACGCAAGCCGGCGCGGAGCCGCTCTTGGTGCTCACAGGCGGGCTGCATCTGCACACCATCGAGGGGAAAGACCACGGTGTCATCGCAGGCGTGCTGCAGGCGCTTGCCGCCAAGGGTTACCTTGCCGATGAAGACACGTGCAGGAGTACACTGTCCCGAGTCGAAAATAGACAGTAACAGAGCGAGGGAGAGTGTAACTGGAGGTTGGAAGTTAGAACTAAGGGGGAGGGGTAAGAGATGTCTAGCGAAGCAGGAAGCCTGACAGGGCATCTCGCGATACAGAATGGTAAGCTGGTGGTATGGCCGCCTGCCGAGGGCGAACCTTTACCTGTGCTCGTTCCCAGCGCTTATGTACAGGTCCTCGTGAATGGCAGGTTGTGCACCGCTGATGTAGAGATCAGGCCGGAAGACGCAGTAGTGATAACCCCGCTTGAGGAGGTAAAGAAGGGAAGCTGCCTTATAACCCTCGGCGGGGATGGTCTTACAGCCACAGCTAAAGTTGTGCCGAGCATCAAGATCATGAGGAGTTTACGGGATATGCTTCCCGCTACTCGCCTGACGCCTGCCGTAGACGAGACGGTTACTTCTTTCCCCGCGGTAAGTATAGAGGAACTCAGGGCTCTCTTGCGCGCTGAAGGAGTTGTATTCGGGTTGCAACTTGGGGTTTTAGTCCGCGCCGCTAACGCCACCGTAGAGAGTGACTTCCTAGTGGCCGAAGGGGTGGCGCCGCTTCCCGGCACAGATGCAACGCTGGACGTGTTTTTTACTTCTGCCGCACAGGTCGCTCATGTAGCTGACGACGATGAGGCTGTGGACTTCAAGGAGCGGTTCGAGTTTACCGGCACTGTTCCGGGACAGGTGCTGGTGAAAAAGACGCCTGCTGTCAGCGGGACTCCCGGGCGCGGCGTCAAGGGCGAGAACATCCCCGCACCTTTACCCAAAGAGATTCAGCTCGTCGCAGGCGACGGGGTAGTGTGGCAGCAAGCGGCAGAAACGCTGGTCGCCGTGAAGTCGGGGCGGCCCGTAGCCACTCAAAGCAGAGGCAGCTACAAAGTTCACATCGTCCCGGATATGTCCGTGCGCGGCAATGTCGACCTGAGCACAGGAAACATCTCATTTTTGGGTGACGTGTCTGTCAGTGGGGACGTGTCCTCGGGTTTTTCGGTGTGGGCAGGTGGGAAACTGCGCGTGAATGGGGTAGTAGACCACGGTTTGATTCAGGCTCTGAGCTCTGTATTGGTGCGCGAGAATATTATGTCTTCGCAGCTCCTCGTAGGGCCTCCCCAAGCATTTATGAGGTTGGCTACACAGTTGCTCGACGAACTCAGTGCTGATTCAAGGCGTCTGTCTAGCGCTGTGCTACAGCTTAAGAAAGTTATCCCAGAGAGCAAGCGCCTTTATGCGGCGCAGCTTATCGGCGGCCTGTTAGACCAGCGTGACGAGGGGTTTAGGGCACGCGTTTCGCTCCTGCAAACCGAAATGGGGAAGTTAGACACGCGCATACTGCATCTTTTAGGCGGCGATCTCCTGCACACCATTAACGCTTTTCTTAAAGATACTGAACACGGCTCGCGCACCGAAGCGCATATCGCGGAACTTGCGCAAGTTTTCGCTGCGTTAAGCGAGAAGGTCATGATTTTCACTCCCCCTGATAAGGCCTTTATTTCCGCGCGCAACGTCGTTGGCTCGACGTTGTCATGTTCGGGTGATATCGTGATCCAAGGGGGGTGTTATAACTCCAAAGTCCAAGCAGGTGGACGCGTCGAGGTACAGGGAGTCTTTCGCGGCGGTGAACTGCGGGCGGGAGGGGACGTCAAAGTAAAAGAGCTAGGTTCAAAATCAGGGGTAAGCACCAACGTGTCTTGCCCACCGCAGGCGAGGGTTATTCTCGGCACTGTGTGGGAGAACGCTATTGTGACTATCGGGCTGCGCAAACACACTTTCACCAAAGGGCAACACAAAGTTACGCTCCTGCTGGAGGAAGGGAACTTGATGATACGCGGTTGAGAGTTGAGA
>DBBC01000072.1 GCA_002292025.1 Firmicutes bacterium UBA994 | reverse complement strand
TACGACGCCCCTGAGATTGATGCGGTCGTGCAGCAGCTCATACTTGTCATCGAATAAGACGGTGGTGATAGTGCAGTCGCCAGCCTCTGCTTTTTGTTTCGCCAAAAGCGAGTTGTAGCCGCCGATAGTATCTCCCTCCAGCCCACTCATGGAGCCGCTACGGTCAAGTACAAACACCAGTTCCGTAAGTCCCTTTTTCATGCGTTACCCTCCTCGGTTTATTGTATATTCAGAGGATAACGCTTTAGCCGGCAGTAAAGGTCGCCCGCTAGGCGACAATTTGACGCTAACCCTGCACGTAATTACGCCCCTAGCGTGCTCTCATCAAAAGCGAACAAAGCCTCGTTTATCTCGAAGATGTTGAAGTTTCCTGCGCAGATAAAATATTTAACAATCAGGTCAAAGCGACTGCCGGGAGACAGCGCATAACCCGCACGTAGCAGCAGATCCGCGGTCTGGTCAATATTAAGCTCCAAGGCCACAGCCAGAGCCAAGGCCGTGTTCTTGCTGGGCCTGTACTGTAGGTTGCTGCGTATCTTAGAGAAAAGCTTGCGGTCAATATTGGCGCGCTTATAGACTTCAGGGTCGGTCTTCCCGCTGGCATCAATCAGTCTTAACAACGTTGCCGTGAAGCCTTCACTCCTGCGATTGACTACATCGCGCAGACTGCGTGGCACCGCGGTAGGTGCTACCTGTAGCTGAGCGAGATACACTTCTTTGTCCGTAGACCTAGCTTCATAAATCTGCTGCACCGGCGCATTTTCGCCTGTCCGGCTCAAGGGAGGCCGCCTCTCGACGTAATGGTCATCTATGTACGCCACAAGGGACTTGGCAAGCCTATCGGCTAATGCATACCCCACTGTGTCCAAGAGCACAATATAGACCATCATTTCATTTCTTAGCAAGAAACTCCCGATAGCTGTTAAAGCTACGCGCATGGCCTTATCCTGCGGATATCCGAACCTGCCCGACGACAAAAGGGGAAAAGCCACGGAATTAAAGCCATGTTCTAAAGCGAGGTTCAGCGAACTTGTATAGCAAGCGGCAAGCAGATCTGCTTCGTTGTGCGTCCCCCCCCGCCACACTGGGGCAGCGGCATGGATAACATGCCTCGCAGGGAGCCCATGGGCGTCGGTGATGACTGCGCCGCCCATACGGTCGCCTTGCGGGAGGCGGCTATCGCGTTCCTTGACGACAGCGTCAACCTGCATGCTTGTGATATCGCCGCGGACAATCTGAAGCGGCATGGGTGCGCTCCTTTCTACTCGGATTCCTCACCCGGTTTGTGCAGTCGCTCAAGCTCGGCCATGTACCTGTCATAGTCGGACTCAAAGAGTCTGTCCTGAACTATACGGTACTTTTCAAATTCTGTTTCGGCGTGGAGTTTTGCTATTTCGGCGGACACTTTCCCTGCATCCAGTAGCAATCCGTATTCAAACATCTCGATAAAGGAATTCAGTCGCATTTCCCAATCCTGCATTGTTAATGGGATTTTGCGCCGGGTCATATTCTCTGCGAAATCCAAATAGGAGCTTACCATACGGTTTAACTGCTCCAATTCAAATTCAGACAAATAGTTTTTGGCAATTGTCACATCCGTTATTTTGATTTTGCCATCGGGGGCATCCTGCCAAGTGGTAAGACCCATATGCCTATTCTCACTATTTGCTCTGCAGACAATGAGCTCGGCCGCAGTGTGACCGTGAACGGCGTAGTGCATTTTGTTCTGCACAGTTGCGTAAAACCGCTTTGTTGATCTTGCGGTTCTATCGTAATCAATGGCTGTCGCGTATAAATCAGTTACCTTTTGGTAGAACTTTCGTTCGCTAGCACGTATTTCCCGTATCCTCTCAAGTTGTTCCTCAAAATACTTATCGGTCAGGTAGGACCCTCTTTTTAATCGCTCGTCATCCATGACCCAGCCTTTAATTGTATAGTCCTTGGCGATTTGATTAACCCACTTGCGAAATTGCACAGCTCTTCCGGAGTTGACTTTAAAACCAACGGCGATGATCATTTGCAGAGCATAATGTTTGGTGCTGTAGGATTTCCCATCAGCGGCAGTCATTCGATAATTTCGAACAACTGAAGCCTCCTCTAATTCCGAGTCTGCAAAAATCCTTTTAATGTGGTAGTTAATGGTATGCGTTTCCACGTCATACAAAGTCGCCATCATCTTCTGCGTGAGCCAAATGTTCTCGTCCTCATAACGCATTTCAACGCTGCCTTGGTCATCTCCCGTGCTGGCGACAAAAGTCAGGTACTCAGCGGCGGAGCTGTGGATAGTAACCGCGGCCTTCTTTTTCTTCCCCATAAACTCCATCCCTTCTGTTTTTCACCCCTGCCCTGTAGGGACTGTGTTAGGTGCGAAGTTCCCCGGCATAGGTGTTGTGCTGCTTACAAGAAATGGTTAGCCTTCTTGTCACTGCGGAGAAACCTTATCGCAGCGGCACAGGGCCCCCTACAAGCGATATAATGCGCATGTTCTAAATCAACCCCAAATACTTTTCCAAGAATTTCATTAGCTTGTCAATCACGGTCTGCTTCTTGGCGGCTCGGTATCCGCCGCCGAAGCGCGAAACGGGGGGCAAGATTTTGTCGATGTCGGTGCCGGTAGTCTTCAGTGCGCCGTCGCGCAACGCATTGCCTATGAATTTCTTGGTTTCCTCTTGTTTCAGCTTCTCTTCGTTGATGATCGCCGCTAGGTCGGCCTCCTTTTGCTCATGGACAAACCTGCGCCAATCCTCGTCTATGACGGTGGAGGCATTGACGGTGGCGATAAAGTTCTCAATCAGTTCCCGCTTGCTGCGCAGTTGCATGCTAGACCCTATGGCCTTATCAATCGAAACTAGGATGTTCTTATCTTCGCAGTTGGAGGCATGGTACTTCGCCACCAGCAGCAGGATGTAGTCGATGTTGATCTCCACCTGCCGAATTAGCTCCAGTTCAAAGACAATATCGTCGTTGATCTTCTCTTTGTCGGCGTGCTTCCCTTGGGTGATCTCTTGGTACAAGTCAATGTAGGCGCTTTGATAGTCCTGGA
>DBBC01000125.1 GCA_002292025.1 Firmicutes bacterium UBA994 | reverse complement strand
GGGAGGGCGCCCATGGGGGGCAAAGGTGTCGAGGTAAGCTTGGTGCACCGGTGCCGTGAGTTCTTTTAAGTCTTGGGTCAGGGTTCCTTTCCAGCCGCGGGCGAGCACAGGGGAGAGGGGGAAGCCCCGCGCCGCGTACTCAATGGCCGGGGCCAGAACATCAGTCAAAGAAAGTCTGCCAAAGCGAGCCGACAAAGCCGCCCACGCGCTCGGAGCACCCGGCACGGTGACGGGTGTAAGGCCAAACCTAGGCATCTCGGTGAACCCTTGTGCCGCCAGTTCGTCTCGGTTTAGGCCCTGTGGCGCAGGTCCACTGGCGTTAAGCCCATGCAGCCCATTGTCTTTCCAGACCAGCGCAAAAGCATCACTGCCTATGCCGTTCGCGGTAGGCTCAACAACGGTCAGACACGCGGCGGTGGCAATAGCCGCGTCTATGGCGTTTCCACCTCGCTTAAGCATGTCGAGTCCAGCCTGCGCGGCTAAGGGGTGCCCTGTGGCTACCATGCCCCGCTCTGCGTACATGCACATGCGCCGCGAGCGGAACGGGTAGTAAAACGGATCGTAGTTCATCATGCGCCCTCCCTCGCTTTAGTACTTCGTCTTTCGTAATTTTATTGTGCCTATATTTTAGCCCAAATCTACAACCCTGTCACGCCAGCGGCACAAACCTAGCGTATTAATACGTTCTATCCGGCTTGATAGGAGATCTAACACAGAGTGGCGAATGCAAGCAGTTGCACAGGAAGGGAGAGGTTGGGGTGAAACGAATGAAACGAATTCAATGGACAGTGCTGGTGATGTTGCTCATTCTCGTCCCACTTACCGTCGCATGCCAACCCAGAGCACCGGTCATACTTGCCACTACCACCAGTACGGCTGATACCGGCCTTTTAGACGTGTTGGTGCCTCTGTTTACGCAACGAACCGGATATGAAGTTAAGACTATAGCCGTGGGGACGGGGCAGGCGCTGGCCATGGGCGAAAGAGGCGAGGCCGACGTGCTCTTAGTGCACTCGCCCGCGGCAGAGATGAGGCTTATTGAGAACGGTGCAGCCATCAACCGCCAATACATAATGTATAACGACTTTGTAATTGTCGGCCCCGCCGCCGACCCCGCCGGGGTTAAAGGTATGACCGCGGGACACGAGGCTCTACTTGCCATCAAGCAGAACGCAGCCTTATTTGTCAGTCGCGGCGACAATTCCGGCACACACAGAAAGGAGCAAGAACTATGGCAAACCGCCGCCACCACGCCCTCCGGCGCTTGGTATATCGAGTCCGGGACAGGTATGGCGGCGACGTTGGCTATAGCTGAGGACAAACAGGGGTATGTGCTTACCGACCGAGGGACCTTCCTCGCCCACAAAAAGAATCTGACGTTAGTTGTGTTAGTTGAGGGTGACGCCGCGCTCAAAAACCCATATCACGTCATGCAAGTTAACCCCGCCCGGTTTAGGCACGTCAATGCACGTGGGGCTGAGCGCTTTGTGGACTTTATGTTATCGCGCGAGACGCAAGAAATAATCGCAGCTTTTGGCGTAGACAGATTTGGACAGCCGCTGTTTTTTCCCGTCGCGCGGTAGCCAATAAATGCAAAGCGGTTTTGCTTGATATTGCGGTTCGAATAAGGCACAATATGAACCACGCGACAATGTTTTAGTTTTGGCCGCGCTATGCGGGGAAGTAGCGGAGCCCTGAACCTGCAATCCGCTGTAGCAGGGCAGAAGCCTGTATTGCGGCTGGCATTTGTGGGGTTTGCCCCTAGCAAGTAGCGATGACAATTGGGTCCGACGCAACATGAACCCATGAACCCCGTCAGGTCCGGAAGGAAGCAGCGGTAAGTGTGCAATCGTGTGTGCCGTCGGGTAGCCTGATTCGAGTTAACTACTAGGGTTAGCGACCGGAAGTGTTAGTCAAAGACAGGGCGCGGCCATATTTTTTGCCGAGACATTCGTCTCGGCATTTTAATGAGGCAAATTCACCTGTTGGCACAAACAGAAGGAAAACCTGTTCCCGCGGGGAAAATAGTACGTCAGGAGTGAGGGCAGGTGAAAAAAATGGCCTATCAGACGCTATACCGCGAGTGGCGCCCTGCGCGTTTTAGCGAAGTCTCGGGGCAAGACCACATTAAGCATACGCTCAGCAATATGCTGCAGCGGTCCCGTGTGCCGCATGCACTGTTGTTCACCGGGCCACGGGGTACCGGCAAGACGACTATGGCCAAAATTATGGCCCGCGCCCTAAACTGCCACCTTGGGGTAACAGCCGAACCGTGTCTCGTTTGTTCTGCCTGTGTAGCGATTGCTGAGGGTTCTGCCTTGGACGTAGTCGAGATCGATGCGGCCTCTAATCGCGGCATCGACGAGATTCGGGAGCTAAGGGAGCATGTTAAGTTCGCTCCCGTAGACTTGCGCACCAAGGTGTACATAGTCGATGAAGTGCATATGTTGACTACGGAGGCTTTTAACGCTCTGCTCAAGACGCTGGAGGAACCCCCTCCGCATGTCGTCTTTATACTGGCGACTACCGAGCCCCATAAGCTGCCTGCGACCATCGTCTCGCGCTGTCAGCGCTTTGATTTTCGCCGCCTAGCCACAAGTGCTGTCGTCACTAGATTAATACAGGTAGCAGACGCTAATAACGTGCGTCTCTCCGCTGTCGCCGCGCAAGCGATTGCTCAGCATGCCGCCGGCAGCATGCGCGACGCACTAGGGCTTTTCGAGCAATGTGCGGCTTTTGTCGATGGGGAGATTGAAGTGGATGATGTCCTCGCTGTCACGGGCACGGTGCCGAGCGCAGTCTACGTTAATCTGTTAACTGCCTTGGAGGAAGGCGACTTGGCGCTAAGTATACAGCAGCTTCACAGCGAGTTGACCGGCGGGCGGGAGACAGGCCAGTATCTAGTTTCGTATATCACTGTGCTACGGCAACTGCTGCTTTTGGCGCACTCGCCACGCGTTTTTGAGGACAGCGGCTATGATGGAGAGCAACGCGAGTCTCTCTTGCCCCTAGGACAGAAACTCATGCCTCACCTGCCGGCGATAATCGACATTGCATTGCAGACCGAAAACGATATGCGCTATGGCGGTCACCCGCGGCTGCACTTAGAGTTGATGATCGTCAAACAAGGCTACGCGCTGCACGCCGCATTGCAGGAAACGCGCAGCATTGTCGCACGGGACACGTTGCCAAATGCTTATGCGCCCAAGGTTGATACGCCTACGACAGAGGCTCCTAAGACTAAGGCCTCCAAGCCGGATGCCCCCAAGGCAGAGGCTCCCAAAGCTGAGATATCTCAGTTGCTTAAGGTTTGGCCTGAAGTACAGCACCTCGTCAAGCAAAAAGCCCCCCTAACCGGCGCAACGATGGGAGCCGTGTCCCCATTGCGAATGGAGGGCGATACGGTTATTCTGCAAATGAACGAACTCAATGTACATACCTTTAAACGGCTCAGTAAACCTGCTGAACTCCTACACATTGCCAAGGCGTACTCTCACTTGCTGGGTAAAGCGGTGGAAGTTAAGCTTATTATGCCGGATGGAAGCGGCACCCCCACGTCCGCACTAGGTGCTAGCGAGAATCGCGCGCAGCCCGTGAGTTTGCAAAAGACGCAAACTCAAGCGGCAATCGAAATTTTTGAGGGGACAATTGTTCAGGGTAGAGAGTAGCTGGGAGGAAAGAAAATGAATAACATGAAAGACATGATGAAAGCCGCTCAGAAAATGCAGGAACGCATTCACAAGCTGCAGGAGGAGTTAAACGAGCGCACTGTGGAGTCCACCAGCGGCGGGGGTCTAGTCACAGCCGTCGCCACCGGTGCTAAGTCGCTGCAGAAACTTACTATAAAGCCTGCAGCCGTCGACCCAAACGACGTAGAGATGCTGGAAGACCTCATTCTTGTAGCAGTAAACGAAGCGCTGCGCCAGGCCGAAGACATGGTCAACGCAGAAATGAGCAAGATCACTGCGGGGCTTAATCTGCCGCGCGGCAAGTTCTAGGCAGTCTGTGCTAAGTTTCCCCCCGCCCATTCAGAAGCTCATTGCCGAGCTGGCGCGCTTACCGGGAATCGGTCCCAAGACAGCCCAGCGGCTGGCCTTTTTTTTGCTGGCGCAGGAAAAAGCGGCCTTATTAGAGTTGACGGGAGCCATACTGGCTGCCAAGGACAAGATTCGCTATTGCAGCACTTGTTGCAATTTAGCAGAGGATACCGCATGTCCCATCTGTCGCGAGACACAGCGTCGGCATGACGTTGTGTGCGTGGTACAAGACCCGCGCGATGTGGCGGCGATAGAGCGCACGCACGATTTTCGCGGGCTCTATCACGTCCTGCACGGCGCCATCTCGCCCATGGATGGCGTTGGCCCTGAGCAGCTTAAAATCAGGGAGCTCCTCAGTCGTTTAAACAATGGCAGCGTGCGGGAGATGATAATTGCCACTAACCCCAATATTGAGGGCGAAGCCACAGCCTTGTACCTAGCGAGGTTAATTAAGCCGCTAGGTATTAAGGTGACGCGACTGGCACATGGGTTGCCCGTCGGCGGCGACCTAGAGTATGCCGACGAGCTAACGCTAGCCCGCGCCTTAGAAAACCGCCGCGAAATGTAAGTGCAGGCGCGGGAGGCCGCTGTTGCGCAGCTGCAGATTGCGTGCTATATTTGGAAAGCATCGCGAGCAACGAGCCCGGTGTGTGAAACCCATAAACTTTAGGCGTCAATAATTTACAGTGATTTTGGTACTTGACGAGGGCGCGCAGAAATGATACGATGTAATTCGCCCCAATAAACGAGTTGTTATACGTAAGGAACTTGGAGGGGCGAATCGCTTCCTTGATCCTTGAAAACTGAACAATGCAGGCGCGCTTGGGAAGTGTGAGCCGTGAGCTGGGAGCTGTGAAAGGCGAGCGGTGAACGGTGAACATCCGAGTTGCGCTGGTGAGTTTCTCTAACCAAGAAATTCACGTAGCCAATTCCCCAGAACATGGGAATTGGCGGGATGAATATTAAGCGAGTTATTCGCAAAGCAAAACATAAAGCGAGCCAAA
>DBBC01000147.1 GCA_002292025.1 Firmicutes bacterium UBA994 | reverse complement strand
TTTTGCCCCCCTGTCGTGCCCGTCCAGTCCAGGCTTAGCAACAAGGACACGAATAAAGTTCCGCTCACTCATCGCAGTCCCTCCTCACGTAAGGGTTTCCTCCGGGCGATATTCGCCAAAAACGCGCCTTAAGACATCGCAGATTTCCCCTAGTGTGGCATAGGCGCGCACCGCCTGAAGCACAGCAGGCATCAGGTTATTATTTGACGAAGCGGTTTCTTCCAGCGCAGTAAGGGCAGTCTGCACACCGGAGTTGTCGCGTCGCAGTTTCAATGACGCCAGTTTCGCTTTTTGCTTCTCCCCTACGCTGGCATCGATGCGCTCAAGCCCACGTGGCGCACTCTCACGCATCTGAAACTGGTTGACACCAACTACGACGCGCTCCTTGCTCTCAACTTGCTGTTGCCACGCATAGGCGCTGTCTTGAATATCGCGCTGCATTACGCCGCGCTCGATGGCCCGAACAGCGCCTCCCAAGGCGTCGATTCTATTAATTTGCTCCAGCGCTGCCTGCTCGATAGCGTTTGTTAAACTCTCTACATAGTAGGAGCCGCCCAGTGGGTCTACAACATCGGCTACGCCGCTCTCGTAGGCAATTACCTGCTGTGTGCGCAGCGCTATGCGCACGGACTCTTCTGTGGGCAAAGCTAAAGCCTCGTCGCGGGAGTTCGTATGCAGGCTCTGCGTGCCGCCAAGGACTGCGGCTAAGGCTTGCAGTGTTACTCGAATGATGTTGTTGTCAGGCTGCTGTGCCGTCAGTGTAGACCCGCCCGTTTGGGTATGGAAACGCAGCATTTGCGAACGCGGATTTTGTGCCGCGAAACGCTCGGTCATAATCTTGGCCCACAGTCGCCGTGCGGCGCGGAACTTGGCAATTTCTTCAAAGAAATCCACGTGTGAATTAAAGAAAAAAGATAAGCGCGGCGCAAAGTCATCTACGCGCAGCCCTGCATTAAGCGCCGCTTGGACGTAAGCAATACCATTGCTCAGCGTAAAGGCGATTTCTTGTACGGCGGTAGAACCGGCTTCACGGATGTGGTAACCGCTAATGCTGATAGTGTTCCACTCCGGCACTTGCTCTGAACAAAAGGCAAATATGTCGGTTATAAGCCGCATGCTTTGGGCGGGAGGGAAAATATATGTGCCTCGCGCCGCGTACTCCTTTAAGATATCGTTTTGGATGGTGCCGTTGAGCTTGGTAAATGGTACCCCCTGCTTCTCGGCTACGGCCATATACATGGCTAACAGCACTGCGGCGGGGGCGTTAATTGTCATTGATGTGCTGACTTTATCGAGCGGAATGTCTCTGAAAAGGAGCTCCATATCCGCAAGCGAGTCTATGGCCACGCCGACTTTGCCTACTTCACCTTGTGCTAGGTGATGGTCCGAGTCGTAGCCGATTTGCGTAGGCAGATCAAACGCGACACTCAAGCCGGTCTGGCCCTGCTCCAGCAAGTAGCGATAGCGCGCGTTAGACTCTTCGGCCGAAGCCATCCCCGCATACTGGCGCATGGTCCAGAAGCGTCCGCGGTACATAGTAGGCTGCACGCCGCGCGTGTATGGATACTCGCCCGGGAGGCCCAGCGCGCTTTCCGCATCTTTTACGTCGTGTGCGGTATAGACACGTTTGACTTCGATGTCAGAAGTATTCTTGAATGAGCTTTTGCGTTCCGACGGCTTTTTTCCTTCCATAGGTTGACCTCCCTGTCAGTCACTGCGCAGCATGATACTGTATACATTGTATCATGCTGCGCCCGCGTCACGCCGACCTATACCCATCCGTAGAGCTTCATGGCGTCAGCCACACGACGGATAGCCACCAAATACGTTGCCGCACGCATGTCAACCTTCTTGTCGGTCGCCATTTGCCACAGATTGATAAAGGCGTTAACCATGATACGCTCGAGTTTTTCATTTACTTCCTGCTCAGGCCAGTAGTAGTTCATGAGGTTCTGTACCCATTCGAAATACGACACTATGACGCCGCCCGCGCTACACAGAAGGTCCGGCAAAATCGTGATACCACGCGCAAGGAGTTGACCGTCGGCCTCAGCTGTCACCGGACCGTTGGCGCCTTCTGCCACGATCTTGGCCCGCACTAGGTGCTGGTTCTCCATGGTGATGGTATTCTCTAGGGCAGCTAACACCAACACATCCACGTCAAGCGCAAACATCTCTTCCGCAGTAATATTTTGACTGCCGGAGAAACCGTGTACTGTACGAGTGCGCTTTACGTATTCCATCAGCGCAACAGCATCCATCCCTGCTTCGTTGTATGCGCCACCGCCCAAATCAAAAGCGGCTATAACCTTAGCACCTAAACTATGCAGGTATAGACCCGCAAAGCTCCCGACGTTGCCGTAGCCGTGTACGGCCACTTTGGCCCCTTTAAGGTCGATATTCATGACGCGGCAAGCTTCGCGCACAGTGATGGCCACGCCGCGCCCGGTCGCTTCCGTGCGGCCAAGTGACCCCCCAATCAGTACCGGCTTGCCGGTGATTACGCCGGGGTTGTTAAAGCCTCTCATCGCATTGTACTCGTCAACCATCCAAGCCATGATTTGGGGGTTGGTATTTACATCGGGAGCCGGGATATCGACAGCCGGGCCGATAAAGTCACCGAGCTTACGCACAAAACCACGTGAAAGGCGCTCTATTTCTCCTTTGGATAGCTTAGTTGGGTCTACGGCGATGCCGCCCTTTCCTCCGCCATAGGGGAGCCCCATAAGGGCACATTTAAAGGTCATCCACATGGAAAGAGTCTTAACTTCATCAAAAGTTACATCAGGGTGAAAACGGGTGCCACCCTTGGCGGGCCCATTGGCGGTGTTGTGTTGCGAGCGGTAACCGATAAATGTCTTGACAGAACCGTCGTCCATACGTACCGGTATGGCTACCTGCATGGCACGCTCGGGGGTCTTAAGGATTTCGTAGTAACTGTCGTCGAGCCCCAAGATGTCGCAGGCGTCCTTAATCTGAGCCTGCACTTGCTCAAAAACATCGAGATTTTCTTTAGACATTTCTCTCGTCTCCTTTTTTGTTTTTCTTTTCTTTAATTTTTTGTTTTTCTCTTTTGTCTTTTGTCTTTTGTCTTTTGTCTTTTCTCTTTTGTCTTTACTCTTTTGTCTTTTCTC
>DBBC01000065.1 GCA_002292025.1 Firmicutes bacterium UBA994 | reverse complement strand
CCCATATGTGTCGCCATTCATAAATGTCTTAGTAGGCGTTCGCCCATCCACAGTGGCGATGAAGGAAGCGTCAACGCTTCCTCCCTCAACCTTGCTGCGAAAAGTCCCCACACGATTCCACGTGATGCCGCCATCTGGGGAATCAAACATTGCCGTACCGCTAGTTGTGGGGACATGGCCTGTGGAGATATACCCCACCTCGAATACCCCGGGCGAAATTTCTCGTCTTGCTCGGAAACCAATAGTAGCGCCATTTCCACTAGCGTCAGCGTGAAACCTACCATTGACCACGTTGGAGGCATTCCGAACAACATCGCCTTCCGATAGGGTCAATTTTATTGCAGCATGGGCTCTCGCTTGGACTGACAACGGTAGCGTGCCCTTGATGCTTGCCAGAACTTCTTCGGACTTGGAGGTCACCCATACCTCGACCCTATTAGACATAACATCTGTTGCAACAGCGCGAATACCTGAATTCGGCCCGTCTGCGAAGGATGCGTCCCCAATTGCCTTGTGAATTAGCTCAAGCTCAGCGTAGGTATATTCAACAAACTCAATAGTTAGGCCTTTTATGTTGGCAAGCTGTCCCGCGACGGGGGCAGTGAACTGTACTACAAGGCCACCTTTATTGAGGTAGTGACCTCCATAGTGTTTTGCCAGCTCAGGATCAGATTCAATCTGCTGCATAATACGGTCAGCTAATTCCATGGAGCGGCCTTGCTGTACCACAATATCGGCTTCCTCTGCATTGAGTCCAAGCTCAGCAAACATAACGCCTGACGTGACCGCAAGCCGGTCTGCCCCAAACATTGATGCGACAAGAAGCGCGATGCAACAAATGCCAGCGAGAAAAACTTTTTTCACAGTACTTTTCCTCCTATCCGTGCCTTCAACTATAAAGACACCTAAGGTAAGAAAAGTGCGGCAAACAGCCTCCATCTCGATGCTAGCGACCTGCAGCTTGTTAGGCAAGAACACGCAAACATTGCTAAATAGGATTAAGTAACGCCATGAGAAAGGTCTTTAGGCCACAGTCTCACGGACCCCTTGTTTCGCAGGGCACTGCCTGTGACAGGCGGGTAGTATACTTTGGCACTCCTGTTGATACTATGGATAGGAGGTGCACAAGTTGGGAACGGCCCGACAAAGGGGACAGGTGCTTTTGTCGGTACTTATGTCGGCCTAGGTTGTCTTATGTCTTGGCGCGTATCATTGTGAGGTGAAATTATGTTTTGTCGGTCCCTCAACAGCCATCCGCTGTTTAGCTTATACGCCTCTTTCAGCAAGGCATGGGCCGTATGGCACTCATGTAGCCGTTCCATGAGTGATGCTCCTAGGCCAGTACTTCGGCTGCCCGGCCCTGGTGAGTGAGGTCACAGAAAAGCCCACAAAACTGCTGTATCACAGGCAGGATAGAGTCTCTGTCCGCCCGCCGGAGTTGGCTCTTAGCCACAGCCCAGTGCGTCTTCACATGCTCATAACCCCGACCAGTGACTTTTCCTTGTGACGTGTAGCCAATTGAATTTGCCTGTTCAAGTGGGTTCACTAAAAGCATAGATGAGAGGTATTGCTCTAGCGAGATGCACAGCTCCGCGGGTAGGGGTCTTGTTCGGCCAAACAGAGCAGAAGCTCTCTGCGTGCCTGATGTGCAACTCAAACGGGGAAGCGGGAGGCGCTGTCAATAGTGGAGAGCATGGTCAGCGCCTCGTCGTTCTTTCCCAATCTTAACAAGGCATGACCCCCAAGTGATAAGTGCGGAGCCGTACTACCGCGTATCGCGGCGCTCTAGGGCTACCAACGCGGCCTGTTCAGACCACCTGAGCGCCCCGTCGCTGTCGTTTATGTGCTGTGCACATAGGGCTCGGCCGTGGTAGGATTGAAGTAACCCTAGGCAATCGTCTGCCCCGGCAATAGCCGTAATCTCCGTATAACACCTTTGCGCTGCCTCAGTGGAGACGCAGGGGACAGTCCCTTTTGTCTTAGCTACCAACCGTAAGACCTTGATGACCTGTGGGTTGGTGTTTCTCGGTCGTTGGCGGATCACCTCCCGCGCAATATCACCCCAATCGTTTTTGTTGCTACGTCCATGTAGCTCACTATCTGGTCCACTCTCAGGCGGCAGGACTGCAGCCTGCGATGGCGAAAGAATTGCGACGAGCAAATTCATGTTGAGCACGGACGGGGTGAGGACATGGTTGGTAAACGCATTAGAGAGCTCAGGCAAGCGCGTGGCATGACCCAAGCCGCATTAGCCAAAGGCATATGTTCTAGGACATTTATTTCCGCGCTGGAGATCGGCAGGGTCAAACCATCGGCTGAAAACCCTAAAGCCATTGCCAATAGGCTGGCAGAGCCCTTGTCATCCTTTCTGCGCCATTTCCCTAGGTGTGGATGCAGCCAAAGTGCTGAGCGACAGCGAAGAGTGCGAGGCAGAGGCCTTAACCCATTACCTCATCGGGTGCGCGCACTTTGCCAAAGGCGATGTGCAAAAGGCAGGCGCTGCTTTTGCGGAAGCTAGGGCTTGCACGAACAGTGACATGATGGAAGCTGCTGTTCTTGCGCTGCTAGGAGAATGCAGCTGCCAGCTGCGGCAAGGCCAGTGGCAAAACGCGCTGGCTACATCCCGCAAAGCAGCAGCTCTGGCCGAACTGCGACACAAAAATGCCGCCTCCAGCGCAACCCGCAAGCCGCTCTAGCGCGCGTGGAATCGTTTGCAGATGCCTTCTGCCGCATCGAACGCTTCAAGGACGCTGCTGACGCTTTGGTCTTTGGCGCGGAGCTACTAAAGAACACCGGGGCGACAGATGACGCGTTTTCCCTGCTCAGAAGAGCCTGCTCCCTGCTGCACGGCAAGCGCTGCTAATAGAACGGTTTCATATAAAGCACGCCCCTCTCTACGCGGAGAGGGGTTGTTTAGTGTCAGGCGACACTATTATTGGCATGTGATACTATTGACAGCGCAGAAAAAATATGGTAAATTGAATTAAATGAACTTGGAGGTGATCCTATGAGAAAGATCATTGCGTCAGTTCTCGTCTTCGGGCTGGCCCTCAGCGCCACTGCAGCCACACCTTTCACTCCTCCTGCTCTTCCATATGAAGAGCCCACGCACCTAGCGGCAGAGTTTGTCCCGCAGTACGATCCCCCTCCCCCTCCCCCACTGCGTAGGCCAATGAAATAAAGTACCAATAAACAACAAGACGACATGCAGTTGTGGCAGCATCGCAGAAACGTGGAGTGCCAAGTGGCTAGCTGACATACGCGNNCCCTGCTGCAAGGCAAGCGCTACTAATAGGGCGGCGCAGGGGACGGGTACTTCTGTCGCTCCCAGGTATTAGCGGATATACAAAAAACCACGGGTGGCGAAACACGAGGTTAATCGCGGCCATGCGCTCGCGGGGCAATTCGAGCGCTGCGCCTAGCTTTTCCACCGTGGGAGCAGACATAATCGCGCCACCGGCGACGATTAGCGTGCCAATCAGCGAAGGCACCAACATAATAGTTAGTTTGGTGCTGCGCAAAGTCACTTGGAGCAGGCCCATTATCTTGACCAAGACCCCGCCCTCTTGCAGTACATGGCCTAAGAGACTGATCACGCCGAGCGTCAGGATAAGCTGCACGGAGTTAGGGTTGACCAGCGACTCCATCGTAATGCTAAAGAGCGTTCCCAGTCCTTTGCCTGAACTAAGGCCTACTATCGCCGCACCAATAAGCAACGCTAGCCCTACTTGCACTTTGCGTTGCACCAGCATCACTATCGCAACAAAAGCCGCCACTCTACCTAATACAGCCACTGCCGTCATCCCTTCTAAACTTCTATGTCCCCCTTATGCAACAAGGACGAAGCCGTGGGGACGCGACATTTTGTAGCATTTAAGTCTATTGAAAGCGGGAGGATTACATTTTGCCTATCGATACTGCCCTTGCGCGGCAATATTTTCAGGAGGCTCGAGATTTGTGCGGCAGAGACAATGGCAAATTATGGAGCGTTTCTCTCTACGGTCCGATCATCTTGGTTGATCCTAAGACGCGCACGGTCGTAGCCAATCAGGCGGATAAAGAAGGTATTCTGGTCAAGGAAGGTGAGGTGTTTGTCGGGAAGCTGCCAGCCAAAGTGAACATTGCCAATACGGCCATAGAATGGTCTGGACTGCAGTGGACGATGCTGTCGTTTCCGTTACCCGAAGACAGATATCGGCGCGCGAACCTGATGGCGCACGAGTTGTGGCACCGCGTTCAAAGCGAAATCGGCTTTCCGAGCGCCGGTGCCGCAAACAATCATTTGGACTCGCGCGAGGGCCGACTCTGGATGCAGCTGGAGTGGCGCGCGCTTGCGGTAGCCTTGACCCGTGGCATTGATCGCCGTCAAGCCCTCGCCGACGCACTGCTTTTTCGCGCATATCGCCGGTCCCTGTTCCCGTATGCGGCTTCGGAAGAGAGCGAAATGGAGATGCACGAAGGATTGGCTGAGTACACTGGTGTGAAGCTTTCCGGTAGCCCGGACTTAAGTCACGACGTGGTGGATTACAATCTCAGGGCAGGCGCACAAAAGCAGACCTTCGTTCGATCCTTCGCGTACGCGACCGGTCCTGCCTACGGCCTGCTGTTGGACGAGACTGGAGAGGATTGGCGTACCAATCTGAAAACGTCGGACGACCTTGGAACTCTCTTGCGAGAGCGGATGGCCATCGAACTACCCCAAAACCTCAAACAGGAGGCTGAAGTGCGCGCGAAAAGCTATAATGGCGAGACTCTCCAAGCCTCCGAGGAGGAGCGCGAAAACAAACGCCAGAGACTCCTTGCCAAGTATCGGGACCAGTTGGTGGAAGGACCGTTGCTGGTGATTCCCTTGCGAAAGATGCAGATGCAGTTTAACCCAGGCAATCTGTTGCCGCTAGAACCGCTGGGAACAGTGTACCCAGACATCCGAGTGGTTGACGAATGGGGCGTCTTAACGGTCTCTAAAGGGGCGCTGATGAATCCAACGTTCTCGAGAATCTGTGTTTCAGCACCCAGCACCTTGAGCGTATCGTCGGCACAAGGCGACGGTTGGACACTGGAAATGAACCCGGGATGGAAGGTAGAAGCTGGAGAGAGAAAAGGAGACTATGTCATCGCAACAGCGCCGTGTTAAGCTTTGTCTGTTACTGCAAATATTACAAAAACGTCATCAAATACACCGACGCAAGCGCTTGACACGGGGGGGGGGGGGGGGTTTTTTTAAAAAAAAAAAAAAAAAAAAAAAAAAGAAAAAAAAAAAAAAAAAAAAAAAAAAAAAAAAATATCAAAAA
>DBBC01000032.1 GCA_002292025.1 Firmicutes bacterium UBA994 | reverse complement strand
GGGGTTATGATCCACGAAGTATACTAAGGAGCACTAAGAATGGCAGAGCTGATGTTTAAAGAGGAAGTTTTTGCAATTGTGGGAGCAGCCATCGAAGTGCATAGGGAGCTTGGCCCGGGATTTCTGGAAGCGGTCTATCAAGAAGCCTTGGAGATTGAACTGAGGGAATGTGACATCCCGTTCGAGGCACAGAAACCATTGAGGATTTCCTACAAAGGCAAGATATTGAACAAGGAATACTGCGCAGATTTAGTCTTTTACGGTCAGATTATCGTTGAACTGAAAGCTATGGACCGGCTGTCCGGCCATGAAGACGCCCAAGTGCTTAATTACCTGAAGGCGACGGGGCTGAAGGTCGGGGTACTCATCAATTTCGGCAGTCACGGCAAGTTGGAATGGAAGCGATTTGTAAAATGATCCTTAGTGGTCTTCGTGTCCTTCGTGGATAATAATTCTTAGTGGAGGTGTGGTATGCGACAGCAGCAGGGCAGTATCCTAGTATTCGTAGTTTTGACCGTAGCCGTGCTGATGATCTACGGCGTCACTTTTGCCTCGGCTACCGTAGCGGAGTACCGCGCCGCCATGCACCACACGCAGGGGATACAAGCTTTTAATATAGCCGAAGCGGGGCTAAACTGGGCTAGGCGCGGCCTGCACAGCGGCAGTATAGTGCTCCCCGCCATCGGTGTGGGGCAGACGCGTGTGATTTATCGCAGCGCCGCTTTCGGCACGCCGGTGGGTGCGCAGGTGCTGGCAGATATCGGCGAAGTGGAGGTCCGGGTCGCACGGATTAGGTCAGTGGGGGGCGCGGCCCCGCATCTCGAACTGATTGCCGAGGGAAGACAAGGACAAGCGCGGCGCACGGTGTCCATCCTAGTGAATGAGACAGCCGGCTTTCCGCCGGAGGACGTTCTCACCCGCCACCAAGTGGTCGGTGCCGTCACCATGCGTGACGATGCTGTCATTCGGGGCGATATTTCCGGCGCGTCTTTTACGCTTTCTGGGGATGCGGTCATCCATGGCACAGACATTGTGGCGCCCCCATTAACTACCTTTGCTCCGCCGGCGTTTTCGCTCCCTACCGGTTTGGCGGCTCGCAGCGCGGTAGTTGTGCGCGGTGATAGCGTTACCACTTTGCCCGGTAGCGGAAATTATCCTAGCATCACCGTCGAGGGTAATGGGGTGCTGTTGATTAGCGTGCCCGACGAACGCGATGTAATCATCCGAACAGATACGTTCACTGTCAGAAATGACGCCCGCATCAACATTACCGGCACAGGTACCGGACGGGTACTGTTGCACGTGAGAGAAAGCGTATTGCTTCGCAACAATGCGCGCATCAACGTAAATGGACATATTGCAAGGTTCATGCTTTACCATCACGGCACGGCGCCGCTGAGTTTATCAAATGACGTGTCTTTCACCGGTATTGTAGTGACAAATAGTGCCCCTGTAACTGTTGAGAATGATGCGAGGTTAACAGGGCACCTAATTACCGGCAGTGGGTCCGTGGTAATACGCAATGACGCTGTAGTTACCGGCGTTGTATACGCGCCGCAAGCTGCAGTTGAGATCCGTGATGACGGACGTGTTACTGGCACTGTAATAGCCGGGGGACTAAATCTCCGCCACGACGCCGAAATCACCTACGCCACGGGCGGGTTTGCCAGTTTTACTCCTATGGTGCCAGACCTAGGATTATGGCCGACGGCTGCGAGCTACAGTTTTCACACTTGGGGTAGCAGGTGAGTTTTACTGGTTCGCGCCAATCCACGAAGAACACTTAAGGACCAAGACGTTTGACAGCCTAGATTTTGCAGTTAGTGCCCCTTCGTGTCCTTCGTGGATAGTAACCATTCAATTGATGACGCTAGATTAACGAGGGGAGGTCTGTGCACTTGCACCTGGAGACGCACAAGGACAAGGGCCAGACAAAAATCACCACAAGAAGTGAGCGCAACCGCACAGCCCGGCTACGCCGTAGCCGTAGCATAGGGCTTTTTGTAATCCTCACCGTTGCTGCTGTCATTGTCGCAAGCACGCTAGGGTGGCCGCTCTTGGTACGGTTCTGGAACGAGTACGGACAGGAATTGCTTTCGCTTGTCGCGCTTTACCTAGAGCGATGGTCATCACTGCTGTGGTGGCTGCTGGCACTGGTGCCGCTGGCTTTGGCTGTGGTTTGGGATAGGGTTTTTTCTCGCCCGAGACGCACGGCACTAAGCGCACCTGTTGCGGTCGAGAGCGCATCTGTTACTCCTCCGCGTGAACCCGTATTCTCCTCTTCCCCCATTCCCCCTTTACCCACTCCGACCACTAAGCCCGCTCCGGCTATTAAGCCTGCGTCGCCGGTTAAGGCCCCTGCCCCCCCGCCTGCGCCTGCGACCTCACCGCGCCGCGGCCTGTTTGCGCGTTCGGTGTTAGGCATTGATGTCGGCAACTCGCAAATTAAGATTGTGGAAGTCGTAAACGGGAAGCCACCGCGCCTGCTCAAGCAAGCAATAGTGCCCACGCCGCGCGGCAGCGTCGAAAACGGCATAGTTAAAGATCCGGCCGCGCTCTCCGCCGCAGTGTTTGCGGGGATAAGCCAAGGCGGCTTTAGCACACGCCGCGCCGCGACTACGCTGACCGGACAAAACCTGATGCTGCGAAAACTTACCCTGCCCCCGATGCCCAAGCGCGAGCTTAGGGCGGCTATAGATTGGCAGATTGAGCAGGTGCTGCAGCTTAACCGCGCAGACACGCTGACGGATTTCAGTGCTATGCCGACGCGTCCGGGTGAGCCCAGCACCATTATCTTAGTGGCGATGCAGCGCGAACCCATCATCAATTTTGTGGACTTTATGCAGAGCGCCGGCTTTGAGATTGTGCGCGTCGATATTGAGCCGCTGGCAGTATTTCGGGCCGCGCTGTTGGCTACACAGTCGCGCCTCAAGCAAGGCACACATCTAATCTGCGATTTTGGCGGCGGGACGACCAACCTGAGCATTTTCCGCGAAGGTGTGCTACAGACGGCGCGGGTGGTTATGCTGGGTGGCAATCAACTCACTCGCGCTCTGATGGTAGACCATCACCTAGACTTTGATGAGGCTGAGGCGATAAAAATTGCCCACGGCTTTAAGCCGGACAGCACTTACATTGGTGCTCTCTTGCCCGTGCGCGACCGCTTATTTGGCGAGATCGCTACGACGGTTAACTTTTTTTTAGCGGAAAACAAAGGGGTGGCCATTGATTCCGTACAGATTGTGGGCGGCAACAGTTTGCTCCCTTACTTAGCGGAACAGCTAGAACAGAATCTACGCGGGGAACTGCGCGGTGACCACAAGCAATTTCACGTGGCACTCACTAATCCGCTTACATGCATGGCGCATAGTGTGTCGATTGACGAACTTAGCTGGTGCGGCGCTTCTTTGTGTGTGGCTGTGGGTCTGGCGCTAGGGGAGGTATAGCAGTGAAGATTAACCTGCTGCCTCTTGCGCGGCAGAAGCAACCGTATCGATATGGTCGGCTTGTTCTGCTATTTATCGTAGCTTTGCTTGGGCTGGCGCCGATAGCCTATTATAGCTACACACTCGTTCAATCTCTGCAAGGTTTGCGCGCTGAGGTAGCTTTACTGGAGACGCGCGTGGCCACGCTTTTGCCGCTTGAGCCTCTGCTGAAGGAGCATGTGAGTTTAGAGCAAGAGTTGGCACGTATCAAGGGAGAAGCCGTACCTGCCCACGCCAGACTAGTACCTTTTCTGGACGAGGTGGCGCGATTGCTGCCGGATCGCGTATTTGTCGAAGAACTGGCCTTGGAAGAAGAGCGCCTCTCGCTACGCGGCGTGACGCCTAATTACGCGCTGGCGGCTGAGTTTCTGCGAGT
>DBBC01000083.1:1748-6997 GCA_002292025.1 Firmicutes bacterium UBA994 | reverse complement strand
ATGAATGGGATCTGAAGCGGCTTTTCCCCGACGAAGAGCAGGAAATTGAAGAACGCGTGTTAAAGCCGGATTACACCGAGGATAAGGATCTGGAGCACGATTCATACTCAAGCGGAACTGATGAGATTCTGCGGGAGAGCGAGTAGATTCTATGCCGATTCCGTTTCGTGATCTAACGGAGGATGAACCGCTTGGTTTGGCCGGCTATCTGCGCTTCGTGGAGGAGCCCGGTGCGCGTGGGATCTGTGCCGCGCTTTTTTATGTAACCAGCCGGGGGGAACCTATAGATTTCAGTTTCAGCCGCATTGACACGCCGACTTCATTCCTATGGCGGACAGGGGAAAGACGACGGCGTGCTGTCACTGCACTAGCCAAAGCACTATTCGCCGCCAGTGCAAAGACTCCCTCACTCCTGCTTGCCCTAGCGGACGAGGTGCCCCACCGCGTGTTTACAGAGGACCTTATGGTTGGGATTCCACTGTGCCGCGTGGCCGGTGAGGGAGCTACGGTGCAAGCCTCTAGTGAGTCCCATGAGCTACTCGCCGAGGCGGTACACCTCTTCTGGGTCGGTGTACAGCCACTGGCTGAATCTCCGGCGCGCCGTTTGCTGGAAGCATTGCATCGCCGACAACTTTTCACCGAACCATTTGAGCGTGCTGCTGTCGGTCTACAAGAGGCCTTTAAGGTGCAGTGATGGTATCACCGTGGTGGGAACCGCGCGCTACAGGCGAACGTCCTAGATTTTGGTGGCAACGACGTCGAAAATATCCTCCTCCGCGTACGGTCAGCTGTGTGGAACTGTCTGACGAGCAACCGTCTGTGGTTACTTGGCTTCTTCAAGCAAGCCATCCGTCAGCTAACCCCGTGTTCAGCATCAATGTTGAGCCTGTGCCTGACCGCGCACCCACGCCCAATACGGGTTCACCCCGAAGGGGTGTCTTGACGTCTGACTCGCACGCTACGAAGCGTTCGCCGAAATTGGCAGGCCCCACACTTATGGAGCGGTTGCGGACAGTCCTCGCCGTGCCACTGGAGTCACTCTTGCCTGGTCCTGGAACCATTCTGGAATGGCCGGGGGACTTGATGCCCTTCCAAGCCGACGGAGTCCGTATGTTGCTGGCCCATAGCCGTATGCTTCTCGCGGACGATATGGGTCTAGGCAAGACAGTCCAAGTAATTGCCGCCATCCGCATACTTTGCTTCCAGCGAACGATCCGATCTGTTCTGATTGTTATGCCGGCCAGTCTCATTGACCAGTGGCGGCGTGAGGTGCATCGTTGGGCTCCGGAGCTACGCCTGATTGACGTCCGGGGGACGGCCGCGGATCGTGCGTGGCGATGGAAGGCCAACACCCACGTGACCTTAGTCAGCTACGAGACTTTACGTTCTGACTTTACGGACAATCCTGAATCACCCCCACGTCGAAGAGTCTGGGATTTGGTGGTACTGGATGAGGCGCAAAAAATAAAGAACCGTGATGTGGAGATAAGTCGCCAAGTCAAACAATTATCTCGGAAACGATCGTGGGCGCTGACAGGGACTCCGCTTGAGAATAAACTTGACGACCTCGCGTCAATATTGGAATTTGTCGATCAGGGGGAACGGACTTCGACAAGGCGTTATCGCCCGGGTCCGGAATTGCTCGAACGGCATCGCCACCTTCAACTGCGACGCCGCAAGTTTGATGTTCTCACGCAGTTGCCCCCTAAGCAAGTGATTGAAATCACCCTTCCGCTTATGCCTAGGCAACAAGAAACATATGCAAGGGCTGAGCGAGAGGGCATTATCCATTTGCGGGAGAAAGGTGAAACGATCAGGATCGAGCACGTCCTAGCCTTGATTACCCGCTTGAAGCAGATTTGTAACTTTGATCCTAACACCGGAGAGTCTGCCAAGGTTGCTGATATCCGCGAGCGCCTCACAGCACTGGGGGAGGCTGGCCACCGGGCGCTTTTGTTTTCACAATACACCGACGAAACATTTGGTGTGGCTAAGCTGGCTCACGTGCTGCAAGAGTATCATCCGCTGAAGTTTGTCGGCGAGATGTCGAGCGACCAACGTGACCAAGTCATACGGAGCTTTAAGGCCGATGAGCGGCACAAAGTGCTGGTCCTTTCACTGAAGGCGGGCGGGGTTGGCCTTAATTTACAAGAGGCATCTTACGTCTTTCATCTTGACCGGTGGTGGAACCCAGCAACCGAACGTCAGGCCGAAGACCGCAGTCACCGTATGGGACAGCTTGTGCCGGTCACTGTCTACAAGTATGTATGTGAGGGCACAATAGAGGAACGCATTCAGCAAATATTAGCTGAAAAGCAACGGTTATTTGATGAGATTATTGATGACGTTTCCCTAGATATCGCCACACGGCTTACGCAGGATGAGCTGTTCGGCCTTTTTGGGCTTGAAGTGCCTGAACAACGGCACTAGGATGAATCTACGGTGGTGGGCTTGGAATCAACCGTAGCAGAAAGAAGGTGCAGAATGGAGCGGTCAAAAGTAACCATCGACGGCAATACGGCGGCGGCATATGTATCCTATGCTTTCAGCGAGGTGGCAGCTATTTACCCCATTACCCCTTCATCAAATATGGGCGAAATGGCAGACGAATGGGCTGCTGCCGGACGCAAAAACTTATGGGGGCAAATCTTACAGGTAACACAGATGCAATCTGAAGCCGGCGCGGCGGGAGCGGTGCATGGTGCGCTGCTGGCAGGCAGCCTGACTACGACCTATACGGCGTCACAAGGGCTGCTTCTCATGATTCCCAACATGTATAAAATTGCGGGGGAGCTGCTGCCGACGGTTTTCCACGTCTCGGCGCGTGCGATAGCCGCGCACGCCTTGTCTATCTATGGTGACCACGCCGACGTTTATGCAACGCGACATACGGGTTTTGCTATGTTGGCTGCGGCTTCAGTACAAGAAACGATGGATTTGGGGCTGGTAGCGCACTTGGCTACACTAAAGGCCAAAGTTCCCTTTGTGCACTTCTTCGACGGGTTTCGCACATCGCATGAAGTGCAGAAGATAGAGGAAATCGCCTACGCCGACATGCACAAGCTGGTTGACACAGAAGCATTGCAAGATTTTCGCGCTAGGGCGCAAAACCCTGAGCACCCTAAGCAGCGCGGCACCTCACAAAACCCAGATATTTACTTTCAAGGGCGCGAAGCCGGCAACAAGTATTACATGGCCACACCAGATATCGTGGCAGGAGTAATGCGTCAAGTAGGCGAGCTTACGGGACGCCATTACTTGCCCTTTGATTATGTGGGTGCACCGGATGCCACGCATGTAATCGTAGTTATGGGATCGGGTGCCGAAACCGTAGAGGAAACCGTAAACTACCTTAACGCGCGCGGCGAAAAGCTGGGCGTGATAAAAGTGCGCCTGTATCGTCCCTTTAGCGCCAAGCACTTTTTACAAGTCGCGCCGGCAAGCATGACCCACCTAGCCGTGCTTGACCGCACCAAGGAGCCTGGTGCGCCGGGAGAACCACTCTATCAAGATATCTGCACCGTGTACTCGGAACTGGGTGTAACCAAAACTATTATCGGGGGGCGGTACGGCTTAGGGCTGAAGGAGTTTACTCCCTCTATGGTAAAAGCTGTATTTGACAATTTGCGGCAGCCTCAGCCGCGCAATAACTTCACCGTTGGCATTGAGGACGACGTTACGTTCACCTCGCTCGCTGTGACCGAACACATTGTCACCGTAGCGGAGGATGTGTGCAGCTGCAAGTTTTTTGGCTTAGGCTCAGACGGCACCGTGGGAGCAAACAAGAACTCTATCAAGATTATTGGCGATAACACGCCTCTCTACGCACAAGCCTACTTCGTCTATGACTCCAAAAAAAGTGGGGGCATCACTGTTTCTCACCTTCGGTTTGGGCCAAAACCCATAAAAAGTCCATACCTTATTGACGAAGCAGACTTTATCGCTTGTCATCACCCGTCGTTTATCGAGCGCTATGACTTACTGGCAGGCATTAGACCGGGCGGCACTTTCCTGCTTAATTCGCCATGGACGTCACAAGATATGCCCACAAAGCTCCCGGCGAGCATGCGCCGCACAATTGCCGCGAGGGGACTAAAGTTTTATAACATAGACGCCTTTAAGATTGCGCGCGAGGTAGGGCAGGGGAGCCGCATCAATACCGTTATGCAAGTGGCGTTCTTTAATATAGCGAACGTCATGGATACCAGCCGCGCCGTGCAGCTCGTCAAAGAGGCCATAAGCAAGACATACGGGCGCAAGGGCGAGTCGGTAGTGGCGCAAAACTTCGCCGCGGTGGAGCGCACTTTGGCAGCCCTGGTGGAGGTCAAGTACCCAGCGTCTTGGCAAGATGCTCAAGATGAGGTTAGGACCGGCGCCGACGAGCCGCCTTTTATCACCGATGTCTTGCGTCCGATGGCGGCTTTGCGCGGCGACGAGCTGCCTGTGAGTGTGTTTGCAGACGACGGCGTATTCCCGGTGGGCACGGCGCAGTACGAAAAACGCGGCATTGCCATCGAGGTGCCGGTTTGGGTGTCAGAGACTTGCATACAGTGCAACCAGTGTTCTTTTGTGTGTCCCCACGCGGCAATTAGACCCTACCTGGCACTTCCCGAGGCAATAGCGGACGCTCCTGCCGGCGTTGTCTTTAAGCCTAGCACCAATAAGGAGTTGTCCGGCTACAGGTATGCTGTTCAGGTATCGCCTCTAGACTGCACAGGCTGCGGCAACTGCGTGCAGGTATGCCCGACCAAGACCAAGTCCCTGCGCTTGTCGCCGTTAGAGGAAGTACAAGCGGACGAAAAGGTTAAGTACGACTACTTGGCAGCATTGCCCGTGCCAAGCGTTGAAGATCTATCTATTAATGTAACTAGCAGCCAGTTCCTTAAGCCCTTGTTTGAGTTCTCGGGCGCGTGTGCAGGCTGTGGGCAAACCCCCTACGTAAAGCTGGCTACGCAGCTTTTTGGCGAGCGTATGCTGATAGCCAACGCCACCGGCTGCAGTTCCATTTACGGCGGCAGTGCTCCTTCCTGTCCCTATACAACCAATAAGGATGGCCATGGTCCGGCTTGGGCAAACTCCCTGTTTGAGGACAACGCCGAGTTTGGTTATGGCATGGCTCTGGCTGTGTCACAAAAGCGCGATAGGCTGTCGGCTCTGCTTACTGCGCTGCAGAGCGACGAGGCGCACTCGGCAGAGCTCCGCGCCGCGTGTGCCGACTGGTTGGCTGCGAAGGAAAGCCCGCTCCAGTC
>DBBC01000083.1:0-1339 GCA_002292025.1 Firmicutes bacterium UBA994 | reverse complement strand
CGCAGTCATTTGCTGCAAGAGGTGATTGAGCTGGCGTCGTACCTGACAAAAAAATCTATTTGGATTATTGGCGGCGACGGATGGGCCTACGACATTGGTTTTGGGGGGCTAGATCATGTATTGGCCTCTAATGTGGACGTAAATGTGCTGGTACTCGACACAGAAGTTTACAGCAACACGGGAGGACAGGCATCGAAAGCCACACCCACAGGCGCGATCGCCAAATTTGCCATGGCAGGCAAGCGAACCAGCAAAAAAGACCTAGGCCTAATGATGATGTCCTACGGGTATGTCTACGTCGCTTCGATAAGCAGTGGCGCGAATCGCAACCAGACGCTGAAGGCATTACAGGAAGCGGAAGCATACCGCGGACCATCCCTAGTGATTGCCTACGCGCCCTGCATCGCGCACGGCATCGATATGGCAAAGAGCCAGCTGGAAGGCAAAAAAGCTGTGGACTGCGGCTACTGGCCCTTGTATCGGTTTAACCCCGAGCTGGAAACTGAAGGCAAGAACCCTTTTACGCTCGACTTTAGCAAGCCAAACTGGAACTTCCGTGAATTTCTCCTGGGTGAAACACGCTATAGTGCTCTGAGTACACAGCCCGAACAAGTCAGAGAGGCGCTCTTAACACAGGCCGAACAGAACGCACGCCGTCGCTATGCACACTACGCGCGCTTGTTAGCGGAATAAGTTAAACCAAAGAGGCTGTCTCGATACCGAGCAGCCTCTTTTCTCGCACGAATTGAGTCCTATAATGCATATTATGTTAACTAAAGCGTAGGGGGAAACCCCCTTGCGCAGTATTAAGTTCCTTTCTGCCGGAGTAGGTCTCTAATCTCGGTCAGCAACACGACTTCTGCTGATGGCGCAGGTTTTGGCGCGGGTGCTTCCTGCTTCTTGCGACCGGAAATGAGTCTAATGACGATGAAGATTGACACCGCAATGACCAAAAAGTCAAAAATGCTTTGCAGGAAGACACCATATTTTATGGTAGCGTCGCCATAGACGATTTGAAGGCCCGTGAAGCTGACACCGCCTACAATTATGCCCAGAGCCGGCATAATTATATCAGCGACCAGTGAAGAAACGATTTTGCCGAAGGCACCACCGATGATGACGGCTACAGCCAAGTCTAAGACATTTCCCCTGATGGCAAACTTTTTAAAGTCTTCCCACATAAGTATTCCTCCTAGCGTTATAAATCCTCTATGTGCTGTTACTTGAGTCCCGCTGACAGTAGCAAGCCTTTAATCAGCTTGTCACTTGCTAAATGCGGCAAAGTTATGTGATCAGTACCGCTATGCTCCTCATTGTAGGCTTTGCAAGTTTCGATCGA
>DBBC01000074.1 GCA_002292025.1 Firmicutes bacterium UBA994 | reverse complement strand
TAGACGTCCATAACGGCCTCCTCAAGCAGCGCTTTGTCCATATCCGTCAAGTCTTTGAGATACAAGCTGAAGAATGTGCGCAGCGTGCGCACGTGAAGCGCCAGCGCGCCATGTCCGGCTTCTCCAAGGGCATCCTCGGGCGTCGCTCTGACGCGGAGGGGGTTAATCTGGCTGCGGCTGCCACAGTTTACCCACCGTCCGCCGAGTTGTTTGCACATATCTTGGTACTCTCGCTCTGGGTCAACGATAATAATGCGGCTGCCCTGCAGGTATTCGCGGAGAACCATCATTTTTGCCGCGAAACTTTTGCCAGCGCCCGGCTTGGCTAAAACTGTAAGGTTGCTGTTGGTGCGATCGCCCTCGCGCTTCCAGATATCTAAAAGGACCGCGCCGCCATCACGGTCCTTCCCCAGCATAATGCCACTGCCGTCGTTTAGGCCTGCCACAGTGAAGGGAAAGGTAGCCGCGACGGTTTCGGCGGGCATGTTGCGCGAGTACGCCGCCGCAATCCCTTCATCCAGCCCTGCCCAAGGAGCCGCTGTTTTTAGCCCCTCCTCCTGCCGAAAGATGCACCCACGGACCCGCATGCCGCCTGCGGCCAAAACGGACTCCAAGTGTCGCGCCCGTTTGTCCAGCTCGGCGGGAGTTGCCGCCGTTAGCATTAGCGCCGCCGTTACGTAGAGGACTTGCTGTTGTTCTTGGTCCAATTTCCGCAGTAGTTCTTGCGCGTCGGTAAGTAACTGCTCTAGCCGTTGGATGCTGAGAGCGTTCCCCCCAGCCTCAATGCGGCCAGCGTATTCCCCTATCGCGCGGTTAATGGCTTTAACCAAGTCCACCGGGTCTGTAGGCTGCAGATGCATGGACATGGTAACGCCCGTCATGTTTGCTATCCGCGCAAGAAAAGCGGCGGGAACACGCGGAGGATACGCCGTGATGGCCATAACGCGCGCGTGCACATCGCCAAAAACAATCCCCTTTGCCCCAAAATCCAGTGCCTGAGGCAGGGCAATATCGAGCATGTCAGGCAAGGCGTTGTTCTTTATTCGTTGAACCATAGTTTTGTCCCCTTCCTTTCTTGGCGATGAAACCCTTGCAAAATAACAAGGCACCGATTTCTCAGCGCCTTGCGAGACCGTACAACGACAGTGCCTTATCGGGAAGGCTTCGGTGCAGAGGGGGATATGGCGATGCCATATCCCGATTGAACCAGCAGGGGATTCATAGGCAACGGAATTTCATCTGTCGACACTCCGCTTAGTTTTACTCTCAGCTACATTTGGCTGAAATTGCATCTCGTCTGTGATAAAGTGCGCAAGTTGGTGTTGCTGATTTGTAAAATACGCTTTTACGTCACTCCATGAAGCATCCAAAATCATCCTTGGCATCGGTTCGCCATCCGCATCTTGAAAGTATAAGAGGCTCTGTAATATATGATAGGTGTTTACATTGGAACCTGGAAATTTGTCATGTATTCTCGAAAACAAATGCTCTAGGCGGATACCGTGCTGGCAAATATAGTACAGGTCTACAAAGTCTCGTTTTGCGCCCCTTGAACTTATCGCTGTCAGTTTCATAATGCCTATGTCTGTCATTGAAGCAATTTGCAAAAGTGGATACCGAACATGGGGAATCAATGCTTCAAGTAAAGGGTTCGGATAGTAAAGCCACGAAACATTAACGCCATCTAAAATCCCATGAAAAGTCGAATTTCTGACATATAGAGTTTTAAGATCCCCTACGGACACAAGATGCGCCTCCAACTGTTCGGCATCGAATTTCACTCGCGTAAAGAAGTCGAAGTCATAAGAGTATCTATGCCCAATTTGCATTGCAAGAGCCGTACCGCCCGCAAGATAATTTGAGGGGATGGGATTGTGTTCTAAAATCTTGCTCAAAACCTCTTGCCTTTTCTCATCCAGAATATTACTGAACATGTCCCCACTCTCCCAAGTCACAATTGGTTAGAAGGTGTAAAAGTTTTTCATGTCTTCAAATACCTTAAAGCATCTCATTTCCGATTCGCTTAAGTTGAAATATTTTTGCCAAAAAACGGCGGCCTTTAGCAGTAAGCCGCGACTGTTTTTTACGACATGTGCTATGACGTCACGCTCATATGTGTCAAACACCCATTTCAAGGTGTGCTGGTCGCCCAAACTAAGAAGCCGAGTAATGATGTAATCGCGATTTTGCGTTACATCAAGCTCACTTAAATCGACATCCCAAAAGTATGCTCTCATCCAACAAGGAACGCCCAGACAGCCTCCCTCCGCATCCTGTTCAACCCGATCCATTGGATATTGCATAGAGCGCCCCCTTTCTTTGGCATTTCGCCTATAAGTGCGGAACAGTGTCCCCACAGAAGGCGGTCGTTCTGCCGTCGCGGAAAGTCCGATACAATTGTACCCAAACAGCGTCACTCCGTCAAAGACATCTAGGCTTCTGGGTGCAATTTTAGATTAGGAAAAACTCTTTACCCCAAAAAGGAGCCGTAAAATGGGGCTTTTTGCAGCCCGTGCTGTGCTAAAACCGTAAAATTGACCCCACGATCATGGCGTATTATTGGTAGATTGGGTTTTGTAGGTTTGTTTAGGGTAAAAGAACATTTACAGCACTAAAAGGTAAATGACTTCCTATGTCGAAGTATTAAAGTGGAAAACAAAACACGAGAAAAGGTGGGTCTACCATGGCTATTATGCCGCAACAGCGACTGTTTGGGTGGGAAGAAATCGAAGGATTAGGGGACTTAGAAAGGCTACGTCTAGTCTTAGAGCATATGCCTGATGAGAAACTAATGCGACGTTTGGAGCTTAAACGGGGTCAAGGCCGTGACGACTATCCCCTCCGGGCGGTCTGGAACTCCGTTTTAGCCGGCATAGTTTATCAGCACCCTTCCGTGGAGAGTTTAAGAAGAGAGTTAAACCGCAACGGTCAGTTAAGAGCCATGTGTGGTTTTAAGGGAGACAAAGCGCCCCCGCAGTGGGTGTACAGTCGCTTTTTTGTGAAGCTGTTTGCGCACATGGAGCTAGTAGAGGACATCTTTGCTGTTCTGGGACAGCAGTGTTACAAGGAGCTGTCTAACTTCGGCCGCAACTTGGCCATCGACGGCAAAGCCATAGACAGTTAGTGATGAAACCCTTGCAAAATAACAAGGCACCGATTTCTCAGCGCCTTGCGAGACCGTACAACGACAGTGCCTTATCGGGAAGGCCCTCTAAGTGAGTTCCGCATTTTCCAGAAAACCAGTGGATGATCCCAAATACGACTCATTATGTCCTTGTCGTCAAATAACAAATCGGGGCGGTATTCCTTCTTCGCAAACAACCGCAAAAAGGCTTTTTCTCTTTCATCAAGATACAGCAGTGTAGCAAGAAATCCTTTTACTCGCCTTTGAGCGGCCTGCAAATCAAAATGCTCTGTTCTACGGATAACGGGCAACAAATCAGTTTTGATTTTATGGTGCGTAAGACTATCGATATTGTCAAGCTGGAAGTCCTCGCCCGCCTTTCCCTCGCCGAGTGCGCTGTAAAAAACCGTGCATTTCCTCAGCATAGGCCATTGGCTTTCATCAAACAGCCCAAAGTAAAGCATGTTGTTGAGGTCGTAGAGATCCCTTGCAGCGGTTCTAGTAAGTAATGCAACTATTTTACTCCCGAATATCTCCAGTGCGGCCAACGAATGCACCGTCAGTTGATCAAACAAACCCAGGGTTTCTACGGCCCTGTTCTCGGTCGGCAGAATGTGAGCGCGAAGGGAATAGTTGATTTCAATCTTAATGTTGTCCTTCGTTCCGGCAGCGTTCATATAGGAGAAAACGTAAGAATCTAGAGAGTGGGTGTTCTTTGACTGCGAACTTAGCTCGTAGCCGCTTGCCGCCATATACTTGAAGATGCCCTCGAATAGGCGTTGCCGTTCAGCAAGCATTTCATCTCGGGTATTGTTATGCAGGTAATCAAAATCAAGGTCAACCGACAGTCTTGGCAAATTAAAGAGCGTCAGATTGATGGCTGTTCCACCCTTCAGCGCAAGAGAATTTTTTGGCAATGGATTGGTATTCAGATGCTTCAAGATTTCCGCTAAACGGTACGTCTTTTCCAACGTATCACGAACAAAGCCAAGTTCCTGTGCCTGTTTTCCAAGTGTCCGCTTATCATAATCAGGCAAATTGATCTCCTCCTTCAAGCAGGATGGATAACAAATCGTTAGGCACAAGCAGCTGCCAGCGCTTATCATACTGCACTTTACCCTTGACTGGGCCTGAGGATAGATATCGGACACTCTTAGAAAGACGAGCCGCGCACTGTTCAAAAAATCTCTCGCTGACAGACATTTCTTTCTTGAAATGCTCCAATATATACCCGGTTTTTTGGTACAGGACCTGCTTATCATAGCTTTCTAGATAGCGCAATAGCCTGTCCTCATCGGCATATGGCACCATGGCCAGACTGCGCAGCAGCTCTTCCAGCCCGCCAATCTTCTCAAAGTCGTTGATGCCGTCTATCACTGTGCGCTCAAGATCAGTTACGGCAACGCCATCCGCCCTTTTCTCCACTCCTGCGTTTATCCGCGCCATGACATAGCGAAAAGTCACTCCGTCAAAATCAAAGGAATTGAATTTTGAACTGGAAGATACGTACACCTCATTAAAAACCTGATTGGTGTACCCATAATACGAGAACGCAGAATGATGCGAAACACAGGCACTTTTGGTGATATGGCTTGCTATGACAAATCGGTTGGCGACACTCATGCCGTCCACCATGTTGACTGCAACATACAAGTTGCGCTTGACCCTCTTTATATATCCCTTCGTCAAGTAGTTCTGAATGAGGTTGCTCGCTGTGTTCGGGTTGCCCACCATATTGCGAACATCCTCCCACGCAAAACAGCCTTTTAGCAACAGTTCTTTGTAGTGCTTCATGCGGCCACCTCCTTTCGCTTTAATAATAGCACATTGTCGCTATTATTGCAACGTTACAGAGGACAACTTAAAAATCATAGATAGGTGGAAGAACCGTCCCCAAGGCGCCCATGCGCTCTGTCGCCGCCTTGTCGGGGTTAAAGAAAGCGAAAAGCACCTCTAAAATTTCCGACCCGTCACAGAGCGACGCCGCGAGTCCGGCGCCGGTAAGGCTAGTCGCCATCTCATGCGCTATCGTTTGCGCGTGGACCGCGTTTTCCCCCGTTAGCAGCACATAGAACCTGCGTTCGGCAGTTTCTCCGCCTGCGGCCACGCCGGATACATAGCGGCTGTAGTCCCGAAGCAACTTTTTGCGAGTAGGGTTCGTTTCGTTTGCCGCCATGTCCGTGAGGCGTTGGAGATAAGCGTCGAGGTCGATAGGGCGGCCCAGCGCGAACACTTGCATGGGGGCTTTAATGCCGTTAAGCACTTCATGCCACGCTGAGACAGCCCGCTTTTTTTCCCCGTCGCTGCGCAGTGACATGTTCACCGGCAGAACTCTTAGCAGCGCAACATGGGTCCCATCCTTCTTTTTGATGGTGCGCGCGTCGATTGACTCTATTGGGAGCCACTCTCGCACCCCTGCCTTTTTCTCTTGCTTGCGTTTCTTAAGAAGGCCTGCAAGATTCATACTCCACCCCCTTGCACGTATCGTTTTCTACCTGCTCTCCACCGCCGGTAGAGCACCGCGAGAACGTATAGGCTTTCTCCGTCTATGCCGCCCCTAGTGGCAAAAAACATAAGCCCGATGGGAATCACGAAAAAAACCATACGCAAAAGAAAAGAGGCGCCGAAAAGCGCCGCCAGTCCGGCAAAGACAATCCCCACAAGCGCGCCTGCCCCGCACAGGCCCAGCTCAGGCAGGCCCAAGCCCGGGATTAACTCAAATCGCGCTCTAACGTTCTTTGGAACTAAATACACAGCCATATCCCCAAAACCCCCTATCTTTTAAGGCCTTCTGGCAGTCAGCGTTTTCACCAACGTCACCGCCGACGTCCCCGCACGGCTCGCGGTCGACGCTAACGAGCCTGTCCCTGTATGGTAAGCGAATTGTCGTAGAACCGCAGGCGTCCGATGCGCGATCCAGAGCCAAGCTACCCCCAGTAAGCCCGTGTAGACGTTCATGCCTTGGCCTCCCAGTACCCCTCCAAACGTCGCAAAAAACCCCGTCAGCATAAACATCTGCACGGCTTGCGACAGTGACACCACAACCAGTTCACGCCACCAGACCGCCCAAGCTCCTTCGTCTTGCCCGGTTAGCCCGACCGCCATGATTGGCCCTGCCACCGACAAGAAGGCGACCTCCACGCTCCGGATGATGGACTGCAGGTATATGATCAGCCAAAAAACAACCATCGCCCCAAGCAGTAGCAGCGCACTAAACCCCGCCGCCCCGAACTGCGTCATCAAACCGCGCAGAGGATTAGAGCCTTCGCCAAGAACAGGCACCCGCGCTACGGCCACCGCCAGCTCCGCGCCATACCCAAAAACAACCCGAGCGAGCCAAGGCGACCCGGCAAGGAACACGGCGGCATATATAGCGCGCTTGACTAGTTTAATTGGGTTTGCATCGGAGTTCCCCGTAGTGAAAAGAATGTACTGACGCAAACTTTCCACCGCAACTTTTAGCCCAAGCAGCGCCCCGCCAACAATTTGCGCCAAAGAAATAGCATTTTGGACAAAGGGCATATCAAGCAAGCGCAGCGCCATCTCGTGTTCCCGCGCTATAGTCGTAGTAAAAAAAGCAAGAACGTCATTCAGGACATTCACGAGAAACCCGTTGATGGAAGTCGTGAGTATGTCCGTGAAAAATCCCAAAACCCCACCCCGTTCCTTTCTTTTTGGTTTTAGGTTATGCCGAGGCCTTCGCTCCTGCGGCTGCTAACTCAGGGACCCCGCCATGCGGGGCCCCTCTGTCGTGTTTTTTACTGAAAATATGCCAGCACAACCCGCACAATGGCCGTCGCGCTCATGCCGACGGCGCCGCCTATGAGAATGTTCTTAATGGCCTTATTGTGCAAGGCCGCCGAGTGGACATCCCCTTCCTCCACTTCCTTCATCAGGGCGTGATAGCCAATCATTAGACCTCCGGCGGTGGGTATTAAGAAAAGGATCCAAGTGGTCGCGTCTGTCAGCAAGCGGCCAATGTTTGTAATGAACGTGGGCATTATTCGTCCTCCTCGCATAATATATTTAGGGACTTAATTTGAGCGGCACTCCTACGGCTTTGCGGGCCTTCTCGCTTCTCGCCGATACAATGGCATCTGCCGCTCGGTCGAAACTGCCGGTGCGGCGCGTTCCAAAGAAAATACGGGGTAAGAAACACCCGTCCGGCGGTGTATCTGGACGGGGGACAGGTCTTTGTCGGCAGGCCACGCCGACAGATCCGGGAGCTGCAGTTTCGCCGCATTATGGCCAGTCTGCAGTACCAGCGCATAGCCTTTGGGCCACCGCGCCACTTCATCCGGCATCAAGAGCGCCCGTCCCGTCGCGCTTTCGCTAATATTGGACTCCGTGCTCCCCTTCGCAGATGAATGGCTTTGTGTGGCTATGGTGTGCTGTCCTGTTTTAGCGCTGATCATCTTGGCGGTTTCTACGTCTGCCGTAGACAGATAGACCCAAGTCGCGCAGTTGCCCAGAATCGTGCCGTGAGCATCGCCGTAGCGAGCCTTTACCTGAGCGACATCTTGCACCGCCAGCAGAAAACGAATATTTCGGCCAGCGGATACGGTCAGCTTCTTATCAAAATCCGGGATGGGCGGGATGTTGCCAAACTCATCTAGCAAAAAGTTGACCCGTCGCTTTAGCCGTCCCCCTTCTGCATTCCCGAGGTCGGCCAG
>DBBC01000099.1:9169-24072 GCA_002292025.1 Firmicutes bacterium UBA994 | reverse complement strand
ACTCCCCGATGCGGCTGGAAGGCACCTCGGCGGTGGACTCCTGTTGCAGCCTTACCTCAATCTCCGACACCGCCTCCTCCAGAACTTGGAGGGGAACCGGTCGCTTTTCACAGGCACGCAGTAAGCCAGCCATTATTTTAGCTCTGCTAAACAGCTCTCGCCGCCCGTCCTTTTTAATTACTACTATCGGCTGCTCCTCGGGCCGTTCGTAGGTCGTGAACCGACGCGAACAGTTGAGGCACTCACGACGTCGCCGAATGGCACTCTCCTCATCAGTGGGACGGCTATCCACCACCCTGCTGTCGGGCTCACTGCAATAGGGGCACTTCATTTCTGTTTCACCTCCGCATAGTGAGTCTTCAAGCGGACTTGCCGGGCTCGTTGCAATTCTGTAAGCCATTGTCAAACGACATCAACACCCCAGCGAGCAGGGTCATGCTGCCGAGGGGGTGTCGACATGCATTGTGTGATGCCGCTTCTATGGCTTCTCTTGCAAGCGTTTCTTGCGCATAAATGTGGGAATGTCAAGCTGTCCGTCGTCAGCAGTCAATAGTATGAGACTGTCATGGAAACGTCCGCGGGGTTTTCGTCCGTCAAATCCGGTGGCGATCACCGTGACTCGCATTTCCGCGCCTAGGTTGTCGTCAATCACCGCCCCGAGGATGATGTTGGCATCGGGATCTACCGTAGCGCGAACTGTATCAGCTGCCTCGTTAATCTCATGCAGACCCATCGAGTTGCCCCCGGTGAAACTGACGAGTAACCCACTCGCGCCGTCAATTGTTGTTTCCAACAGCGGGCTGGACATCGCTTGCTTGGCTGCTTCCATAGCCCTTCCTTCGCCCGAGGCAACGCCTATACCCATGAGAGCGGAGCCCGCATTGGACATCACGGTCTTCACGTCCGCAAAATCAACGTTAATCAGTCCAGGTATCATTATGACATCGGAGATGCCTTGCACGCCTTGTCGGAGAACATCGTCCGCGATGCGAAAAGCCTCTGCCAACGTGGCCTTCCTATCCACAACCTGGAGCAAGCGATCGTTGGGAATAGTAATGATGGCGTCCACCTTTTCCTTAAGTGCTGCTATGCCGCGCTCTGCCTGAGTGAGGCGTTTGCGCCCCTCTATGGAGAACGGTTTAGTGACGACGCCGACTGTAAGCGCACCCATTTCCCGTGCCACTTCAGCGACAATCGGGGCCGCGCCTGTACCTGTTCCGCCGCCCATACCGGCAGTGATAAAGACCATGTCTGCGCCTTTAATGGCCTTCACAATCAAGTCACGGCTCTCTTCCGCCGCCTTCACCCCGATGTCTGGGTTAGACCCCGCACCCAGCCCTCGAGTCAGATTCTCCCCAATTTGCACTTTATGCGTTGCTCTCGAGGATGCCAGCGCTTGGGCATCCGTGTTAATAGCGATAAACTCCGCTCCCTTAAGTCCGGCGTCAATCATGCGGTTGACGCCGTTATTGCCCCCCCCGCCAACTCCCACCACTTTAATCCTAGCAAATGGACTAAACTCCAAATCCCATTCCTCCATCGTGATCCCTCCCCCAGACTATTCCCAAAGATTTTGCCAAATCCCTTTGGCCTTAGACCATACGCCGCTTAGCATCTTGCCGGAGTGCATAGGTTGTGCGGGCCAGAGCCGTGAGACAGCATAAGCAGCTACCGCGAAAGCCGTGTTGAGACTAGGGTCGTCGACGGCCCCTACGGCCGCCACCTTCATTCGCGCGCCTCCGCCGAGGTAAAGCTCCGCCAAGTGTGCCAAGGCCTTTGTCCGCAGCGCGCCTCCCGTGAGCACTGTCCCAGCCAAGGGATGGTCCCGACCGCTCATACTTGCTCCCTGCTGGCGAATCAACTGTAACAATTCTTCTAGGCGTGGTTCTAGGACATCGAGAACGCCCTGGGCCTGCAGCTGACGTGATTCTACATGCCCAAATGTTTGCAAGTCGAATATCTTGTCATCTGGCATAGAAAACCAGTCTACTTCAGTCTTAATCTTCTCGGCGGTAGACAGACTAATCTTTAGACCGACGGCTAGGTCATTGGAGATGTTACGCCCCCCAATGGGCACTACGCAGATGGCTTTGAGTGTTCCCCCCTCAAAGTAAGACACCTCCGTCACGCCCGCTCCGATATCGACAAGCTGCACTCCCAGCTCACGCTCATCAGGGGTCAGCACGAGAGCACCTAAGGCCAGTGGTTTTAACACAAAAGAAGCAACGGAATACCCTGCTTGCTCGACAGTGCGCCGCAAAGTCGACAGGGCCGTGAGACTTCCCACAACTACTGAGGCGTCCAATTCCAGCGTCATCCCCACCATGCGTGAGGGGTCCTTTAGTCCACCATATCCGTCCAATATATATTGTCTTGGGATAATGTCTATAATTTCCCTGTTTGGGGGGAGAGCTGGCATTTTGGCAGCCTGTATCACCTTGAGCACGTCATCGTCGCTTACTTCGTATTTGTCACTTTGCACCGTGACGACGCCGCGTGTAGCCTGCAGCGACGCATGCAGAGGTGACAAAGCTACATGTACATCAACGACTCTTACTCCCGCCATTCGTACGGCAGATGTGAATACTTCTCGCACGATGCGGGCACAAGCATCTACATCAACAACCTGACCTTTGCGCATACCCTGACTGGAGCGCTGGCACATCCCTACTACACGTAACTCACCGCGGCTGGCAACTTCCGCCAAAACACAGCGTGTAGTGGATGTACCAATATCTAAGGCACCAATCACCTCTCGTGGCATCCCATCACCTCCAGTAGGCATTGCTTCGGCAGCGTGCTGCAATCCCCTCTTTTTATTTTATTTGCTGCGCACCAAAACTAGGCGCCGTATGAGAGCTAGATTTTGGAATATCCTTACACCAAAGGCAACTAGTGCGGCCAAATAGAGGTTAATGCCGATGCGGTCGCCGACAAAAGCCAGCAGTGCAGCCAAGAGCGTATTGCTGAGCAAACCGGTAACAAAGATGTTGTCGTCAAAATGTTTTTCAAGCGCCGCCCGCAGCCCCCCAAGCAAAGAATCAAAGGCAGCCAACAACGCCACTGCGGTGTACGGCGCAAGATGCGGCGGCACTGAAAATTCAAGAAAGAATCCTAGAGTCAACCCTAAGAGCAGGCCAAACAGTGGTAACAGCATCCGGCTATCTCCCTTCAATAGGCTTAGCCCATTCAAAGCGCAAGGGGCGCGTGTAGCCTTGAATCTCCAGCGCGTTGTGTTGCGTAATTGTAACCTCCATGCCAAAGTAACCCAATACTTCTACTATGCCGCCGCGCATGCGCAATGAACTCTCCATGGCGGCTGCATTCCCTATCGCTGACACGACAAACGGAGGAGCAATCCGCATATTGTTTATGGAAACGGTTGGTCCTGCGCAGTGAATTTCAGTTGTGGCCAGCAACCTCTCACCGTTAATGGAAAGCGCCTCCGCTCCTGCCGCCCTGAGTACGTTGATCAATTTCAGGATATCCTCATCGTGTATGACAAACAGCCTAGGGTCGTCGCCCTGCACCGCTGGCTTCTTGCTGTCGCTTAGGGTAACAACCAGCCCAGGGCCTCTCACCGGAGTGATGCCTGCCAACAGCCGCGCTCTGTCAAGTTCTGTGCGCAGCAAGCCCAAAGCACCCACACCTTGCGTCACGGTGCGCTCATACTCTCGCACCTTTTGCCGCAGCGCCTCAAGGTCTTCCTGCAAAACTTGATTGTGCCGCATGGCTTCCATGAGCATAACTCGCATTTCGCTAGTGCGCAGATCAGGCACTGTGGAAGTCAGTTCCCCAGCACTTCTGATTTGTATTGCCAACAGTATCCCGATAGCCACGCTGACAGCCGTTAATACTAAGCGTGAACTTCCCCTCACTTGATTACCTTCCTTTATACACGGGGACCTCTCCCGTCATGTCGATGTATGCCACGGTGGCAGGGGACAATCCCTTATTATCATAAGCATAGAGTACGGCGGAGAGCAAAGCAAGCCTTGCCGGTGCGCCATGAGGAGCGCCGATTCTTACCCTTATATTGTCGGTGGTAGTCAACCACATCTCACCTGCGGGCGTAATATGCAGCTCAGAGGTGCGCGCCCTGACACTACTGGGAATAGCGGCCATTGCATCTCTCGCGCCCTCAAACACCTCCCCCGTAAGTGTACTACCTAACACGACATTCGACACCGAGAGGCCGGTGATGATAGGTAGATTAACTAAACTAAAGTTCGGCACAATGGATACGATTCTGCCGCTTCGATCAATTTCGATGAACCCGACGTGATAAGGCAGCACAGCTAGTCCTATGCTCTCTTCAATGCGTAGGCGCAGTTTGGTGGGGAGCACGCGAGTCGCTTCAGCTCTTAAAATGCGCGGATCCGCCAGAAGCCTCCCTTCTATTTCCTTTAGCTTGAGTCCAAGGAGTGGGGCGCCTTTCCACACGCCCGCCACCTCGCTTACTTGTTGCGCCGACAGAGTTTCCGCCCCTAAGACTTCGATCGTTTCTATGGTGAAAACCACAGTTGACCCCACTATCAGCCAGTAGACTAAAAACAAGAGTGAAACCGCGATCAAAGTCCGGCGCAGATATTTACTGCTCCCCACTGCAGCACCTGCCTTTCATTAGCCTTTCTTTTGCCTTTCCTTGTGGTACTCCTTAGTGTTTTTTGTGGATCATTCTTTTTTTGTTTTAAATTTTTCTTTTTTTATTTTTTTGCAACACATAACGTGCTCCATAAAATCACAAAGGTCACGCGTGGCGTTAGGCAAAGCCAGTGTCTTGCTTTTCGCACTCATTTCCTTTAGGCGCAAGGGGTCGCTTACGACATCCCAAATCGTCTGTGCCAAGACTTTCCCGTCGAGAAAGCGTTCTTCGATTAGTATGGCCCCCCCGACACTCTCTACAGCGCGAGCATTGTGCAACTGATGGTCATTAGGAGCTGTAGGGAGAGGGATAAGGATGGCAGGTTTGCCCAATAAGGAAAGCTCTGCGGTAATCCCGCCGGCACGCGAGACCACAAGGTCAGCCGCCGACAGCACCTCGGGCATGTTCGCGGCGTAGTCTATAACGCGTATCAATCGGGACGGGAATCGCTGCGCCGCATGCAATGTCGAAGCGTAATGTCGCTTGCCCGCTACATGGTAGACGACTATCCCCGCCTGCGCCAGCGCGGAATAGGCATCTATCACAGCTTGGTTAAGAGCCTGTGCACCGCCGCTGCCTCCCACTACAACCACGAGACTCTCTTCTTCACTTAAGCCAAGGGAGTGGCGTGCGCTTTGCCTGTCTACAGTAAACAGCTCTGACCGCAAGGGATTCCCTGTGACCTTCACCTTCGCAGCGGCGAAGTAGTCCCGCGCCGCAGCGTGACTCACGGCTATGCCACCCACGAATCTGCCCAAAATACGATTAGTTAGGCTCGGGAAGGCATTCTGCTCATGTATAAGGGTCGGGAATCCAAGCAGGGCCGCGGCCAGTACTAAGGGCCCCGCAGCATATCCGCCTGTCCCCACTACCACATGCGGCGAAAATTTACGCAGTAAGGCACATGCGGCCAATAACGCGCGGAATGCCTTCCACCCACTTTGGGCTTGCTGCAGCGAAAAGCGGCGTGGGAACGAAATTATCTCTAGGGTTGTCAACCTGAATCCGGCTGCCGGTACTAGCTCTCGCTCCATGCCACGAGCCGCGCCCACAAACAGAATCTCAGGCTCAGCGTATCGCGTCTCGATTTCTTTGGCCAAAGCAATGGCAGGATAGATATGCCCACCGGTACCCCCGCCCGCCAGTATGACGCGTAGCTTTTGCATAGTATCCCTCATTCAATGACGTGTTTTGAGATGTTGAGCAGAATTCCGAGTGAGGCCATCACAACTACTGTGGACGCGCCCCCATAACTGACTAGCGGGAGAGTGATACCTGTTACCGGGACAGCACCCATGGCCACCGCGAGGTTGATCATCGCCTGTGACACCACCATGCCGGTAATGCCTACGGCCACGAGCGCGGCGAAGCGGTCCGGCGCACGCATAGCCACGTGTACCCCACGTACCGCAACTAAGGCGAAGAGAAAGATGACCACTGTCCCCCCAATAAATCCCAATTCTTCGGCAATGGTGGAAAAAATAAAGTCGTTATGCGGCTCCGGCAAGAAGAACTGTTTCTGCAGTCCTCCGCCCCAACCGCGCCCTGCCAGCCCCCCCATGGCGATGGCGTACAGCGACTGAATAATTTGGTAGCCGGTATCCAGAGGGTCCTTCCATGGGTTTAAGAACGCTAGGTAGCGTTCGAAACGGTAAGGTGCAATACGAATCAACCACGCCAATAGCGCTGCCCCAGCCCCTCCTAGCCCAAGAACTTGTGTCCAAGGAAGCCCAGCTACAAATAGCATTAAGCCAACCGCTAGCATAATGGCCACTGCCGTGCCAAGGTCAGGCTGAAGTACGATGAGCGACGCTATAAATCCCATCACGGCCAGCAACGGCAGTGTGCCGAACACAAACGAAGTGAGCCTTCTTGTGCGCTTAGCCAATCTGTCTGCCAGCCAGATTATCAGTGTCATTTTCGCGATCTCTGATGGCTGCACCCTCACTATGCCTAAGTCTATCCACCGGGAAGACCCTTGAATCGTCACCCCTAAACCGGGCATCCACACCAGTAGCAGCAGGATGATAGTACAAATAATGCCTAGGCCAGTCAATGATTGCCACTTGCGGTAATTGACACGGCTGGTTGCGTACAGAACAACGACGCCCAATATTGTCCACATGATCTGCCTAACAATAAAATGCCACCTGTGCCCGACGAGAGTGTATGACAGCGAGGTGCTGGCACTGAATACCATTACCAAGCCCATACATAGGAGTGCGAGGATCGCCACCAGCAGAGTGTAGTCGAGAGAATGGCGTTTGGCTTTCATTGGCTCTATCCTCCATTCAGCTTGACCTTTGAACGCGTTGTATAACACGCCTATGTCTCGCTGTGACATCACCTACCCATGCCGTGCAGCCCCAGCAGTCCCAAAGCAGCACCGAGTAACCCCGCAAAATAGTATACAACCACTATCTGAGTCTCCGACCAACCTCTAAGTTCTAAGGCATGATGGAACGGAGACATGCGAAACAGGCGTCGGCCTTTAAAAAGGCGAAAAGAGGCAACTTGTAACATAACGGAAAGTGTAGTCCATACATAGACAATGCCGATTATCGGCAACAGCAACTCAGTTTTTGTCAGGGCGCTCATCGCCACTAATCCTCCCCCGAGAGCTAACGAACCTACGTCGCCCATGAAAAGGCGCGCCGGATGGGCGTTAAAAAACAGAAACCCGAGGAGCGCGCCCGCCAACGCCACCGCAAACAGCGTTACCTCTGGCACAGACGTAACCAAGCCAATAACCGCATAGGTCAGGCTCGAAATTGCTACCGTCCCCGCCGCCAAGCCATCTACGCCGTCAGTTAAGTTCACGGCGTTGCTAAAACCCATACCCCAAAGCAGTAGCAGTGCCCAATAGAGCGGGCCAAGTTCAATCCCTATCCCAAGGAACGGCACTGTGACATGCGTGCTATGACCGGCAAAGGATAGAACTAAAGCGGCAAATGCGGTGAGCAACGCTTGCCAGCCAAGTTTTTCGCGCGCCAACAATCCCAAAGGACGGCGAAAGACCACCTTGAAAACATCGTCGACCAACCCCACCACACCAAACCCGAGCGTCAACAGAGAAATTACCGCTAAGCGTGCCGGGTCGAGAGACATCTGTAGGCCGAAAAACCAAAGGAGCGCTAAAGTGATGCTAAGGAAGATGACCCCCCCCATGGTGGGGGTCCCTTGCTTGGTCAGATGTGACTGCGGACCTTCTGCTCTGACGACCTGACCTAGCCGCAGGCGCCGCAGGAAAGGCAAAATAAGGGCACCTAGTGCTAAAGAACTAGCTACGGCGACCATGCCGACGTACCAAAACTCACTGCCCACTCGTCTCGTCTCCTTCGAGCAGGGCCGCCACAATCCGCTCCATGCGAAGCCCTCGCGATCCCTTAATCAGTACCACATCTTTGCGTCTGAGCTCGCGTTTAAGCAACAAAGTTGCTTCGCTTGGCGTTTGGCACGTAAACACCGACTTGTTGGCATGAGACGCGACTGCTGCCGCAATGTCCTGCGCCTCAACCCCAACGGTGATAACGATGTCACATACCGCTGCAGCGGTATCGCCGACTTCTTGGTGAGCAGAGCGACTGCGCGCGCCGAGCTCAAACATGCTGCCAAGCACGGCAATGCGTCGCCCCGTCGCTTTGGTTTCGCTCAGTGTCGCGAGCGCCGCCAACATGGAGACCGGGCTCGCGTTATACGTGTCATCAATGATTACCGCACCTTCTGGCGACAACAACACATTATAGCGTTGTTTACTGGGCGGGCAAGCGGCGATGGCATCAATAGCCCGTGTTAAGTCTACGCCCATGGCAGAGGCTGTCGCCACTGCGGCGGCGGCATTGTAAATGTGGTGACGTCCCGGCCACGGACAACGCACGGTGTACTCTTGCTCTCCGTGGCACAAGAGAAAAGAGTAGTGCCCGAGATCGTTTGCCTCTGGTTTGCCTATTACCCAATCAGCTTCTGCGTGTACACCAAAGGACAACACCGTTCCCTTGGCGCGGCGAAAAAGATACGCGTAGTAGTCGTCGTCACGGTTGAGAATGGCGATCGCGCCCGATGCGCTGCCTTCCAATATTTCTGCTTTGGCGCGAGCAATATTGTCGCGTGATCCCAACAGCTCAATGTGGGCCTCGCCAACATTGGTGACTACGGCTACGTCAGGCGGAGCGATGGCGGTGAGAAAAGCAATTTGGCCAAGGCCACGCATAGCCATCTCCAGTACCATCACCTCTTCGTCACGATGACTCAGGACGCTGACGGGCAGCCCAATCTCCGTGTTCTGATTACCGGCACTCTTTAACACGCTGTATTCAGAGCTAAGGGCGGCCGCAATCAGCTCTTTGCAGCTGGTCTTCCCTACACTGCCTGTGACGGCCACGACCCGCGCTTTGGTGTGGAGCATATAAGCGTGAGCTAAGTCGGCAAGCGCCTGGCGGGTGTCTGCAACTATCACTACCGGGCAACCGTATCGGCCTGGGCGTGACACTACGGCAGCTACCGCGCCGGCTAGGACAGCAGCCGGAACGTGCACATGACCGTCTTCCCTATCGCCAATCAGTGCGAAAAATAGCTGCCCTGCTCTCACCTCGCGGCTATCGGAGACCACCCCTTCCGCTGTAAGCGTCGCGCCCTCCAGTCGTCCGCCCGTCACTGCCGCCACCCAGTCCAGACTAAATTCGGCCACGGCATTCACTCCTCAGGGCCTTTCTGGCTTCTTCTCGGTCATCAAAGTGAATCGGGCCTTCCCGCATCACGTGTGTAGTTTCATGCCCTTTCCCAGCAATTAGTACAACGTCACCGCTGTCAGCGCAGGCCACTGCCAAGGCAATAGCTTTACGGCGATCAAGCTCTACCTTGATACGCTCACTGTCGCCTTTCACAAATCCAGCAGAAATATCCGCGATAATCTGCAGGGGCTCCTCCGAACGCGGATTGTCCAAAGTGAGAATCACCACATCCGCTAAACGCTCGGCTATGGCTCCCATCAACGGGCGCTTAAAGCGATCACGCTCACCCCCACAGCCAAAGACAAGGATAATTCTTCCCTTCACAAAACCCTTGACTGCCCGGAGCACATTCTCTAGGCCGTCGGGTGAATGGGCATAATCTACAAGCACGGTAAACTCTTGCCCTTCATCAATGGCTTCCATACGCCCCGGCACTCCGGGCAGCATTAGCCCGCGCGCTACATCTTCTAAGCTGGCTCCCTCCGCGAGTGCGGCGCCGGCTGCCGCTAATGCATTATACACATTGTACAGGCCAGGTAGGGCAACGGTCACATCTCTCTCGCCCCAAGGCGTGTGTAGGACAAATGCGGAGCCCCTAGCGCCCGCGCAAAGGGCACTGGCGGTTATGTCGGCTTTATTCACAAGGCCAAAGCGCAAGACTTGCCCGTGATTTTGCGCAACCAGACGCTGGCCATAAACATCGTCAACATTGACTACAGCCGTTCCTTTTGCTATGCCTGTCGGCTCAGCAAACAGCTTCGCCTTAGCTTGGAAATAGTTTTCCATGGTGCCGTGAAAATCGAGGTGCTCGTGGGTAAGGTTGGTAAAAACTGCCGTGCTGTAATCTATACACGCGACACGTTGTAAAGCCAGAGCATGAGAGGAGACTTCCATTGCCACATGGCTGACACCTGCATCCGTCATGTCTCTGAGCACCCCCTGCAGGTCCGGCGCCTCAGGCGTAGTAAACGTAGTGAGCTTGCGCGACAGTATTTCGTCGCCTACCTCAATTTGCACCGTGCCGATTAAGCCGACATTACGTCCCGCGTGGCGCAATATGTTCTTAATCAGATACGTGGTGGTCGTCTTGCCATTCGTTCCTGTGACACCGACAACATGCAGCTTCCTTGAGGGGTGCCCAAAGAACTTGGCGGCAAGTTCAGCTAACACTAAACGCCCGTCATCAACAACAGCCCAAGCAATGTGATGGGGAAGTTCGACGTACCTAGTAGAAACTATGCCTGACGCGCCGCGATTGATAGCTTCGTGTATAAAGGAGTGCCCGTCGGCTCGCTCTCCTACAAGCGCCACAAAAACGAAACCGGGTTGAACATCGCCCGCAAAGTGCGTGATACCTGTCACCATGGCGTCTCCTCCACACGCTCGCACCACCATGCCGGAACAGAGATGTGAAAATTGCATTTCCTTCACTCCCCCAAACTATGGCCTAAATCTTACGCGCACACCCGTGCCTAGTGCCACTTGCACCCCGGGGGGCGGCTCCTGTTGTACCGCCACTCCTGTTCCCTCAATGACGATGCGCAGACCCAAACGTTCGATACGCAGACTGGCCTCGCGCATTGTCAAGCCGCGAATGTCAGGCACAATAGCGCTTGTTGCTAACAATGGTGGCTCACCTAAACTTAGTACTACCGTGCTGCCAGCGGAGACTTTTGCCCCCGGTGGCGGAGCCTGATTGACAACTTTTGCCCCTATTTGCTCCATTTTTACATTGAGCCCTAAATCACGCATGTGCGTTACCGCTGCTGTGGTGGTGAGCCCGATAAGCTCAGGCATAACGATCAAGCTCGGCCGCAGTTCCGACGGGGCACCGTCGACGTGTTCCACATTTAGGTGGCGCAGTATATCCCCCATCATAGCACGAAAAGCAGGGGCGGCAACTTGGCTGCCGAAAAAGCCATAAGGACCGCTAGGGTCGCGAACCATAACCAAGAGTGCGACTCGGGGGTCGTCGGCAGGAGCAAAACCTATAAACGAGGCAATATACCTGTCAGGGAAATACCCGCCCTCCGGACGCGGAACTTGCGCTGTACCCGTCTTCCCCGCAACTCGCAAGCCGCTGATAAAAGTATTGCGTCCCGAGCCGTGCACAACCGCGCTCTCGAGCAACGCACTTAATCTTCTCGCTGTCTCACGGGTGACAGGTCGTGCCACTTCTTCCGGAGTGAAGGACGCCACCACGGCACCTGCGCGGTCACGCACTTGCCTGACCAAGCGGGGACGCATTAAATAGCCTCCGTTGGCAATAGCAGCGATTGCCGTGACCTGTTGCAGCGGGGTCACGGCAGGCCCTTGCCCAAAGCTGGTAGTGGCGAGCTCGACCGGTCCGACCTGTCTAAACATGATGCCCGCCCCCTCACCGGGGAGGTCGACACCTGTTCTCCTGCCGAAACCAAACTCTGTGATATACCTGAAGAGCACCTCTTGCCCCAGCCTCTGTCCCACAGCGACGAAGCCTGGGTTGCAGGAACGGTCCATTATTTCGCTAAAGTTAAGGCTGCCGTGTCCCCCCGCCCTCCAGCAGGCGATACGCACACCCGCCACTATAACATAACCGGGGCACTGGAAACGATCTGTTTCTGTTACGACCCCCTCATTTAAGGCGGCGGCCGCAGTCACCAATTTGAAGGTTGAGCCTGGCTCAAAGTTATCGGATACGGCGGTATTGCGCCAGAGCGCCTTGGGATAACTGCTGAACTGGTTAGGGTTAAAACTCGGGAGGTTAGCCATGGCCAGAATCTCCCCGGTCTTGGGGTCCATTGCCACCGCAAGGGCGGCTTGCGCCTGATGCTTGGTCATTGCTATGTCAAGCTCTCGCTCTACTGTATGCTGAATGACTTCATCAATTGTCAGGACTATGCTGTGTCCGTCAACCAACGGCACATGCTCAGAGCCGGTATTAGGCACGTGATTGCCTTGAGCGTTGGCGGGGATTCGCGTTTTCTTTGGTGTACCACGCAGGACACTGTCGTAGGAAAACTCAACTCCGCCGAGCCCTTGCCCATCTATGCCCACAAATCCTAGTATATGGCTGGCTAACCTTCCGTAGGGATAGAAGCGGGCCGTCTCAATTTCGAAGTGGATGCCGGAAAGTGCAAGCGCGCGCACGGCGGCGGTTTGTGACTCCGTTACTTGTCTCGCGACCACGACTTGCCGCTGTCGTCGAGTCAATCGCTCATAGATTGCGTCCTCAGGAACCGACAGCACCGCCGCCAGTTGTCTGGCGGCCTCTCTTGGTTTCAATATCTTAGCGGGCCGCGCGACAATGACCTCTACTTCTGCGCTGACTGCCAACTCACGCCCATGGCGATCATAAATACTCCCCCGCCTAAGGTCAACGGTAGCGCCCCCCATCCATTGCGCGATCGCCAAGCGTGTCAATGCGGGACCGCGGACGAACTGCACAAAACCTAATCGCAGCACCAGCGCAAATAGCCCTATCACAAAGAAAGCAAGCAGAACGCGCGCTCTGGTGCGAAAATTTTTGCGAGTTGCCACGCTCTTCTCCCCTTAGTTCTAGTTACCGCCGCTGTTTACCCGAAGTCTAAGCACCTGTTGTACAGTCGGTGCCCTCATCCCCAGCCGTTCTTTAGCTTCTTGTTCAATATGGGCAGTAGACCCAAGCCTTGAGATCTCCACCCGCAACACGGCGTTTGCCGCTTCTAGAGCGGCAATCTCAGCGGAAAGTCCGCGCAATGTGCGAGTATGAGCAACTATGGCCGCCTCGCGCGCTACCGTGCCGAAAGCGAAGACACCAAGCACCACGATAACAAACACGAGGCGATACACATTTCTGATGTGGCCATGCTTGCGAGTCTTCTTTAGCGGACGGGGTTGTGGCTGAACCGGCAGCGGCATCCTTGGCAAAGGCTTTAATGCTAGGTTCATAGTTATTCACTCCCCATTTTTTGTTTTTTATTTTTTTTCGCTTTTCGCTTTTTTGTGATTTGCTTTTCGTTTTTTTCTTTTTGTTTTTATTTTACATTTTTGTTTTTTGTTTTTTGTTTTTTGTTTTTTTTACTAAATCCGCTCCGCTCCTCGCAGTCGAGCACTGCGACTACGAGGGTTAGCCCGAATTTCACTTGCGGCGGGCGAGATCGCCTTACGCGACAGTAGTCGGAGCGTAGGGTTGACGTGACAGACGCATTGAGGAATGCCGCGCGGGCACACGCACTTTCTTGTGCTTTGCATCATAAACTGCTTTACCTCTCTATCCTCTAAGGAGTGAAACGAAATACAGCAGAGACGCCCTCCTCGCGCCAGCACTTGTACGGCTTTTGCCAGTGCTTCCTTAAGGGCATTAAGTTCATCGTTAACCGCTATGCGTAGTGCCTGAAAAGTCCTACGCGCGGGATGCTGTTCTTCTTTATCCCTGACTTCTTTTGGGATGGCGGCCTTAATTACACTGACTAATTCTTGCGTAGTCTCAATCGCTCGCTCCGTTCGCGCCCTAACTATGAAGGCGGCAATGCGTTTAGACCACCGCTCCTCGCCGTATTCCCATATTATTTCCGCCAACTTTGCTTCCGAATACTCGTTGACAACCTCATAAGCACTCTCTTGGCGCCGTTCGTCCATGCGCATATCTAACTTAGCGTCATGCAGATAGGAAAATCCTCTCCAAGGACTATCCAGCTGCGGGCTGGACACGCCCAGATCAAAAAACACTTTTGTTACCTGTTTTACATCGACTAACGCCAGTGCGGAGTCTAAGTGACGGAAGTCACATCGGATAAATCGAAAAGCCGATTCATGGACAAGTTCCTCCGCGGCGGCCATGGCGGCCGCATCAATGTCTATCCCGATCACTAAGCCGTGCGGCCCAACATACTTGAGAAACTCCCGCGTGTGCCCCCCCCGCCCAAAGGTGCAGTCCAACACCTTGTCCCCCGGTTTGAGATCAAGCGCGACTAAGGTTTCCTGCATTAATACCGGTATGTGCATGCGCGTTACCTCGTCTCAAATAGGGGTCTGCAGATCCTCTGCTAAGGCTTCATAGCCGCTCTGCACCGAGCGCTTGTACTGCGCCCAGTTTTCCGAACTCCATATTTCTACTCTGCTGTTGGCGCCAATAATCACCGTCTCACCCGATAACGCCGCATATTCGCGCTGGTGGAGAGGAATATTGACCCGTCCCTGCTTGTCGCACTCGCATTCTTGGGCGTTAGCGAAGAACAGACGGGCAAAGGCGCGGGCATTACTCTTGGTCGTAGATAAATCTCGCAACCTGCCGGAGATGCTTTCCCACTCGGTCATCGGATAGACAAAAAGGCAGCCGTCAAGCCCGTGCGTGGTCACGAAGGAGGGCCCCAGCCGTTCGCGAAACTTGGCGGGCAGAGATAACCTGCCTTTTTCATCAATCGAGTGCATGTAGTGTCCGACGAACACCTAATTTTGCCCCCTTTCATCCCACTTCATACCACTATTCACCTTGAAACCTTATTTTCGTCGCACTTTCGCATCTTCCTTCTTTTCGCAAAAAAAAATTTTACGGTTCCTGATATCAG
>DBBC01000099.1:8700-8829 GCA_002292025.1 Firmicutes bacterium UBA994 | reverse complement strand
ACCGTAAAACATAAATTGGCAAAAAGTAATTACTCGGGCACCCCGGCATTCGATCCTTTCTTGCCGTTTATATTCGTGCCTCTTTGTGTTCTTTGTGGATTATTGTCCTTTGTCTTTCGTCTTTTGTCT
>DBBC01000099.1:2696-8351 GCA_002292025.1 Firmicutes bacterium UBA994 | reverse complement strand
TGTCTTTCATCTTTTGTCTTTCGTGGCAACACCTAGCCTCGCCCGCAGTCGAGTGTGACTCCGGACAAAACTTCCAATGCGTGTGGCAGAGCTGGCAAAAATACCTGCAGGCACTCCATCGCACCCTTAGCACTGCCGGGAAGATTTACGATAAGCGTCTGTTTGCGCGTACCCGCGACAGCTCTGCTTAACATGGCGTGAGGCGTAACGGCAAGACTTTGCATGCGCATGGCTTCTGCTATTCCGGGGGCTTCTCGTTCTATACTGGCGCGCGTCGCCTCCGGCGTAACATCGCGCAACGACAAACCCGTGCCGCCGGTGGTGAGGATGAGATCGGCACGGTTCGCGTCGCAGGCAGTAACAAGGAGATCGAGCAGCAGAGTAAAATCATCCGGCAACAATTCGCTTGTGACGACTGCTCCAAGTAGCGCCAACTCACCTGCCAACAACTTGCCGCTTGTGTCTACTTGTTCTCCCCTAAAGCACCTGTCGCTTAGCGTGATTACTAAAACTCGAAAGTGCGGCCAAGCAATAACGGGCGCGCCTCCACTCACAACGCCGTCTCTGAGAACTTCGGCAAAAACGCCCTCACGGGGCATCACACAGTCCCCTACCTGATGGTATATGGCACATCGCTCATAACACACTTTCCCTATTTGGGTGATGCTGAGTACCGCGGAACCGACCGTCAAGCGGGTGCCTAAAGGCAACTCCGCGAGGGAGAGCCCCTGAGTAGTAATATTCTCAGCAAAATCTCCCGGCTCTACTGACAGCCCCAGCTTCCGCACCTGCTCGATGCTCTCAATAGCGAGCAAGCTGACTTGGCGATGATGGTGCCCGGCATGCGCGTCACCTTCTACACCCACCCCCACCCGCAATGTCACTTGCTCTGCGGGAGACTTTTTGGTACCTTTTGCTGCGCTCGTATTGACTGCCACTACTTTACCTCTCACTGCCACTACCCTCCCAATAGAAATCACCGCTCTGTCCGCCAGTTTTGACTAGGAGATGAATATCTTTGATAACCATGCGCGGGTCACTGGCTTTACACATGTCGATGGCGGTCAGAGCAGCTACCGCAACTGCCGTGAGGGCTTCCATCTCTACGCCCGTAGTGTCCGTGGCGGATACCTGGGCTAAGATTTCAAGTTCAGCAGGCGAGTGCTGATTAATCTCGATACTGGCTTCTTTAAGCTGCAATGGGTGACAAAGCGGTATAAGTTCCCACGTCTTCTTTGCCGCCATGATGCCAGCTATGCGCATGGCTGCAATTACGTCGCCTTTAGGTATTTGCCCTTGCAGGATTAACTCTAAAGTAGCCGTTTGCATCGCCACTATGCCTCGCGCCCGTGCTACACGGAGGCTTATGGGTTTGCCGGATACATCCACCATGCGTGCCCTACCTTGTGGATCAAGATGAGTTAACAAGCATTATCCCCCTATCTTAGCCATGCATGTGCCCGCGAGAGCTGCTGCTCGCGGCTGCTTAGCGCTGACGGCATCCTGTAGGACTGCTGCCACCGCGCATTTGTCACGGCGTTTGACCGCCTCCAGTACTCCAAATTCGATCTCTGAGAACAGGCAGGGGCGCACCGCGCCGCGCGCCGTCACTCGCAAGCGGTTGCAGGAAGTGCAAAAGTGCTCGCTGTTACCGCTAATAAAGCCGACTGTACCTAAGGCGCCTGGCAGGCGATACACGGCCGCGGGTCCGGCTCCCACTTCCGTTGCGGGCTCTAAGGGACCTAGGCTTTCCTGCATAGCCTTAACCGGCACAAAGTGCGCAGCAGGCCAGTCTTCCGTCACTCCTAACCGCATCAGCTCAATAAAGCGCACGGACAAAGGTTGCGAATAGGTGAGCGCAACAAAGTCAGTCAGTTCGTCGTCATTAATACCGCCAATAACTACGCAGTTAATTTTTACTGGAGTAAGGCCCAGTTTTATTGCCGCCGTAATACCGGCCCACACTTCGCTTAAATCCCCGCCGCGCGTCAAATAGCGATATCGCTCTGCACGCAGTGAGTCAAGGCTCACATTCACGCGCGATAGCCCGGCCTGCTTGAGACTTGCGCCCTTGGCAGAGAGCAGTTGTGCGTTGGTGGTCAATGTGACCTCCGCTACACCGGCTAAGTCGCGCAAAGCAGCTACAAGTTCCGGCAAGTCCGGCCGCAGCAGCGGCTCCCCTCCCGTCAAGCGTACGCGACGAATACCAAGCTCGACGGCTATGCTTGCCAAGAACACAAGATCATTTACATCCATAACGCTGCCTTCCGTGGACTGGTTTCTGGGCGAGCAGTAGCGACAACGCAAGTTGCATTCCGGTGTCAGAGAAAGTCTGAGGTAGTCGACAGTTCTCCCTTGCGCATCACGCATGGCTGCGCCACACTACTTGGCCAGCAGTGCTGGCATCGTACCCTTGGAGGCATAACCGCGCGATCTCCCGCGCCAATCGGCCGGACGCGAGCACACCGAGGAGTGCCGATATACGCTCGTCCTTAAGCACGGCGGTCGGCAGCAAGAGGTCGTAGTTCTCAAGACACAAGGGAATGAAGCTGAGTCCAAAAGCAACTGCCGCTGCTTTAATGCCCAGTCCCACCTCGGCCTCCTTCGCGCTTACGGCACACGCGACCGCTAGATGTGTAGTTTCCTCTCGCTCATAACCCTCGATCTCTGCCGGGTCTATCCCCTCTCGCCGCAAGTGGTAGTCAAGGAGCACCCGTGTGCCTGAGCCGCTTTGGCGGTTTACGAACTTGTATCGGCACAAATCGCGCCAAGACTTTATCTCGCTCTCCAAGCTAGTGGGAACGACGAAGCCTTGCCAACGCTTTACGACATTGACCAAAAGCAAGTCTCTGTCTGGCATTAGCCGCTGGATGAAGGGAACATTATAGGTGCCCGTTGCTTCGTCTAAAAGGTGTGTGGTCGTGCAATGACACAGGTTGCGACTTAGAGCCATCAAACCGGCCAGACTTCCTACATGGCTGGAAGTGAAACTACCGTTGTGCTCAGTCTTTAAGAGATCAGCCAGCACGTCAAGAACCACGTCGTGACTGCCGACACAAACCAAACGCGAGGCAATCTGCGTCCACGGACGCCATAACTTGACGGTGACTTCCTCGCCTTCCGCAAACCCCTCTGTACTGGAGGGAACGCGTACATAGCCATCGGCCTTGACTAAGGAAGTGACTGCGCCCGCGCCCCGCCCTAGGGGGGTGACTATAGCGCGCTCAGCCACCGCGCCTACTTGTACGCGCACAAACTCCTCTACGCCAAAACCCGACACCAGCCGTCTGCTCAACACACCATTTACAGCCGGCTCTTCCGGCAGCGGCTGACGAAAACGGGCAAAGACAAGCGGCTTCACCAAAGTGTGCAGACACAATGTAGCACTCACCGGGTATCCCGGCACCCCAAATACCGGCACACCTCCTATGCGCCCCACCAGCACCGGCTTGCCGGGTCGCATCGCCACCCCATGGAACAGCAGCTCTCCTAGCTGTGCGACTGTGTCACTCGTATAATCTCCTCGCCCCGTAGAGGTACCGGCAATAACCAGTACTAAGTCCCCCTCCCGCACGGCACTCCGCAAAGCTTGCTCGAGGAGAGAGCGGTCATCCTTAACCGGTGCGGTTACCAAGCAGTCGGCACCCCAAGCTTTGAGCGTCGACACGATAATGCTGGAGTTAAACTCTATAATCTCACCCGCATTAGGGGCAACTCCTAGCCTAGGGGTTACCATCTCGTCCCCTGTTGGGATGATTACTGTCCGCATTCGCGCTAACACCGCGAGGTCCGTCACTCCCGCAGCCAACATCGCTCCCAAGTCCACGGCCTTAACCCGGTGGTAGCGTGGCAGCAGCAGATCTGTCGCCACGATATCTTCCCCTACCGGTCGCACGTGCTGCCAAGCAGGCACCGCCTGCTCAATCAAAGCGTCATCCCCTTCCGGTACGACCTGCTCAATCATGATCACCGCATCTCGCCCAGCCGGTAACGCATCGCCGGTGTCCACAGGCACATACTCCTGCCCCAGCCGGAGCCTTAGGGGTTGTCCCGGTCTCGCTCCTTTAGTGTCACTTGCCCGCACGGCAATGCCATCCATCGCGGCGGAAGCGTAGTGCGGTGAAGATAGCTTAGCAAAAACAGGCTGCGCCGTAACGCGATCTAATGCCTCCCAAGTCGGCACTATTTCCTCCCGCATGGCTTGCCCAAACTCTTTTACAATCCGGCCTACAGCCTCGGATAAGGGAATGCTCTGTAAAAAGTGTTGCCGCACCTCACTTCACCTCCACATCTCTACTGCCGCTTGTGCTCCTGCGTTTAATCCTTCGCACTCCTCCGGCAGGGTTAGCAACCCGTGCGCACTGGAAAGCACTTGTATGGCCGCCGATTTGGCCAATAACGGAGTGGCCACCCCGCGTTCTAATTTTACCGGTATAAAGTCCCGCCGGCCGGGCACACTGGGCACGGCACGGCTGAGCACGGCCGTACTTTCCCAAACCTCTGGGTCTGAGAATCCTGCTGCTTGGCAAAGGAGGGGCCAAGCAACTTTGTGAGCTATTATGGCGCAAGAGAGGGGATGTCCCGGAAGACCTACGACTAATTTACCACCGGCAGTCGCTAACACGGTTGGCTTCCCCGGCTTTACCGCCAACCCATGCACTAAAATCTCTGCTCTGGATAACCGCAATATGGCATTGGTGGTGAAGTCGAGAGCCCCCGCTGAGCTCCCCCCAGACAGCACCAAAGCGTCGCACTCCGAGAGACCACGCGCTAAGACCTCGGCTAGTACAGCTTCGTCATCGCGGACAACACCCAGATAAACGGGGGTAAGGCCACGACCGGCAAACAGAGCTGTGAGGTAGGGCGAATTGCAGTCCCTGATCTGCCCCGCCTGCGGCACCTGCTCCGGGGAAACCACTTCGTCCCCGGTCGACACAACGCCAACCTTAAACGACTTCACCTTTACTTGGGTTACTCCCTGGGTAGCCAAAACCGCAATGTCGGAGGGCGAAAGGTATTTCCCCGCCGAAACTAGCGTCATCCCTTCTTCCACATCTTCTCCCACATCCATGACATTTTCGCCGACGGCAACCGGACGCATGACCATTACTGTATCACCCTGCAACTGTTCGGCGTACTCGAGCATGACTACAGCGTCATAAGGGGGAGGAATCGGCGCTCCGGTAAGCACTGCCAAGCACCCTTGGGCGTCCTGCCGCGCAAGGCCGAGCAGCGCGGGTAAAGTTTCGTTAGCCCCGGCGGTAACTCTAGCTACCACCGCAAATCCGTCCATGGTGGAACGCCTAAAATGGGGCACAGGCCAAGAAGCGACGACAGGCTCCGCGGCCAAGCGCCCGACAGCATTTACTAAAGACACTGCTTCCATAGAAGAGCGAGGAACAAGGACAGAGCCTGTTCTGGCCAAGGCCTCATTCAACCTGACAATGTTCTTTAATAACCTAATGAGATGACACCTTCCTTCAAAAGAGCTGTTTATTCCTTCGCCAAATGACTAGGTATTCCTGCCGTACGTCCACTGACACTTCTGCACCGCGATTGACGCCGCATTTACATTGCGTGAAAAACTCACACTTGCCATGTCGCTTCCCGCCATGCAAAATATAGGGGATGGACGAAAAGGAGAGTTGAGCTTGA
>DBBC01000099.1:0-2302 GCA_002292025.1 Firmicutes bacterium UBA994 | reverse complement strand
CCTGCATTTCGCCATGTACTGGCGCGCCTTGGGATGCCTGCTGTATCCGACAAAGAATTAGCCATGACACTTGGCTATCCTCTCCCAGAGATTTGGCGGATGCTGCTGCCGCGTGACCAACTGCACCGCGCCAATGAAGCGGACAAGCTGATGGAAGAAGCTGAGGCCAAGCTGTTGGCAGCAGGCGAAGGGCAGCCATTCCCTGACGTGGCGGACACCCTGACGCTTATCCGGCAGCGTGGCTTTTCGACCTATATTTGCAGCAATTGTCAGCCTAATTACCTGCACTTTACGCCGGACAGACTTGGCCTCGCGCATCTCTTTGACGGGCGTTACTGCGCTGGGCAGTTTCCGGGGCTCACCAAAGTTGAAATCGTCGCCTTGATCAAAAAACGCCACGCCATCACTCGCGGCTTCATGGTCGGCGACCGCTTTCACGACGTGGACGCCGGCCTAGCCAATGACCTTACCACGGTGGGATGCCTGTTTGGCATCGGCACGCGCGAAGAACTAAGACAAGCTCATCACCTGATTCACAGCTTCGGCGAACTCAAAACGCTGGTTACTTAGCGCCAGCTTGTTCTTGCATCTTGCTATAGCGGCCGCACCTGTCGCCACAAGAAAGAGGCTTTCGGGGACTGTCGGGCGTTCGCGTCTCGTAGATGAATTTTGCAGGAGGACGTTATGTTGATTGATATTTCATGCCATGATAACTCACTAGCTGGACGGCAAGCGCTTGAAAGTAGAAATATTAATACGCATTTCAATCTCGAGTGGCAATAATGCGCATTTTTTTAACAGGGGTCGGTTGCGTCGGTAAAAGCACTGTCGCACCTGCTAAACCGCCCCGCGAGCCAGCGCAGTGTCATTGCCCTGCCACCGAGCGGCCTGATGGGAGGGTACCTACGGGCCATAAAGAAGTCCACAGGCATCACTGTAGCCCTCAACGATAAACCGGAGAATATCTTGGCGCGGATTACTTTCTACGATATCGATTCGAACCTGATCGAGACTGACCTGACGGCCAGGGAAAAGCGCCTGTACCTGCGGGAGATCAAGAAGGACATCACCTACTTTGGCAAAACATACGAACGTGCCCATTTGCGGATTGACATTTCGGGCCTAGACCCCAAGCAGGCCGCCCGCCGCGTAAAGGAGGCCCTAGACGTGTTCGAAAAAACACGGTGACCGGCGGCAAGTCCGAATGCCGTGGGGAGGGTGACTGGTGCTCCGCTGGCGCTGCACATATTCATCGCACTCGTCACATTGAACTGCCAGTGGATCGCGACGGAACACGGAATGGGGGACGACAGGTGAATCAAGCATGATTGGGGCCAGTTTCGATAGCACCAAGACGCCGCTACAGGAGCTGCTGACCCGTGTTAAGGGTGGCAAACTTCAGCTTCCGGACTTTCAGCGCGGCTGGGTCTGGGACGACGACCGCATTCGGAGCCTCCTCGCGAGTGTGTCGGTCTCGTTTCCGATCGGTGCCGTGATGCTGCTCGAAACGGGCGGCGAGCACGTCCGCTTCAAGCCGCGCCCCCTCCAAGGCACGGACGCGCGGCTACGCGAGATTGCGCCTGAGACGCTGATCCTCGACGGACAGCAGCGCCTGACCTCGCTCTACCTAGCGCTCATGAGTCTGGGTGTAGTCAAAACCAAGGACGCCAAGGGTAAGTCGATCGGCCGCTGGTACTACTTCGATATGAAGAAAGCCGTGACTAATGACGATGACCGCGAGGACGCGGTGTTGAGCGTACCCGAAGACCGCCAGGTCAAGGCCTTCTGTGGTGCGATCACACTGAACGTGACCACCCCGGAGCGTGAGCACGCTGCCGACCTCTTTCCGGTGAACCAAATTTTTCAGAGCGCCGAGTGGCGCCAAGCCTATAACAAGCACTGGAATTACGCCCACGAGAAGATCCAACTCTATGACGCCTTCGAGCGCGAGATCATTAAACGCTTCGAGCAGTACCAAGTGCCAGTCATCGAACTGAAAAAGCAGACCCCAAAGGAAGCTGTGTGCCTAGTTTTCGAGCGCGTGAACACCGGCGGCGTGGCACTCAACGTGTTCGAGCTCTTGACCGCCTCCTTTGCCGCTGACGACTTTCAGCTCCGTGACGACTGGAATGTCCGCGAGCAGCGTTTGAAGACCCAGCACCCTGTTTTGCGCGGACTCCAGAGCGACGACTTCCTCCAAGTCATCTCGCTACTCGTGACCCAGACCCGTCGGCGCGAGGCACTGGCCTCCGGAACCACCACCGACAACGTACCCGGCATTAGCTGCAAGCGCAAGGATATC